>NZ_PDGZ01000010.1:0-217563 GCF_014335105.1 Corynebacterium sp. LK28
GGCTTTTGCTAGCTGATGGCTTTGGCTAGTACTTAGCCTTTGGCCAGATAGCACCTCCATCTGCATAAACCGCGCCACTATTTCGGGTGGCGCGGTTTTGCTTTGCCTGCATAGTGCTTTGTCTGCACAGTCGTGCGCCGGTGATTCCTTTTGGAGGGAGGGGATGGGGCTAAATGTCGGAAAAGTTGCAATTCTTTTTGCTCGACTGTCTACGGCTGGGGCTGAAAAACCCCTGACCAGCGCTTTTGTATTAGCGCAAGTCATTACCAATAACGTTTTGCAACTTTTCCGACATTTAGCTTGTTGGATAGGTTGTTGGACTTAGCGGAACACTTGCTCAGCCCACATCGGAGCCCCAGTGGCACGCTCTTAATACCCCCACCGGTGCCATAATTGAACAATGACTGCTTCTGACGCACCGCTGTCCCAGGCCCCGGCATCACTAGCCCAGGTTCCCGGACCCGACCCGGCGACCGAGGCCGCCCGCCGGGCAGAGCTCCGCAAGCACAAGACCATCGCCACTGGCCTGCTGGTCATTGCCACCCTCATCTACGTGACCATGCGTTGGCTCGAATACCAGGGCAACCCAGGCGCGTGGATCGGCTACGTCCGTGCAGCCAGCGAGGCCGGCATGGTCGGCGCCCTGGCCGACTGGTTCGCTGTCACTGCCCTGTTCCGCCATCCGTTGCACATCCCTATCCCGCACACGGCCATCATCAAGCGGAAGAAGGACCAGGTCGGCCACGCGCTCAGCGAGTTCGTGGGCGAAAACTTCCTCAACGCCGCCCTCATCAGCGACAAGCTCCGCAAGGCACGCATCCCGGAGCGCGCCAGTGACTGGGTAGTCGACGGCGGCGGTGCCAACCGAGTCTCGCAGGAAGTCGGCAAGGTCATCGACCTCACCGTCAATGGCATAAACCCCGAGGAAGCCGAGCACGTCCTCCGCGCCCTCGTCATCGACAAGCTCAGCGAACCCACCTGGGGACCGCCGCTAGGCCGCGGCCTGGAACAACTCATCCAGGAGGGCCGCACGGAACCCGCCGTCGAGGCAATTGTCATCTGGATGGACGACAAGGCCCGCACCTCCGAGGACTTCGTGGTCCGACTCATCGACGAGCGCACCCCATCCTGGGCGCCACGCTTCGTCCGCGAACTCGTAGGCACCCGCGTGTACCGCGAGCTGGTGGAATTCACCGGCGATGTCCGCCGCGACCCCGACCACGATGCCCGCCGCCAACTGCGCTCGTTCATTTACCAGCTTTCGCAGGACCTGCAGCACGACGAGAAGATGATCGCCCGGGTGGAGGGGTTCAAGAACGACATCATGACCTCGGGGCCTGTCACGGCGATGCCTGGCCGCCTGTGGGAATCCGTCCGTGCGACACTCACCACCTGGTCCCGCGACCCAGATTCCCTGTTGCGCCGAAGGATAGCGCAATGGGGGGAGGCGTATGGGCGTCGAGTCCAAGAAGAACCAGAGCTCCGCGAAGAGCTAGAACGCCGCATCGTCGGAGCGGCCAGCTACCTTGCTGATAACTACGCGGGCGAGGTCACCGGCATCATCGGCGAGACGGTCGAGCGGTGGGACGCGCAGGAGGCCTCCGACAAGATTGAGCTGATGGTCGGGAAGGATCTGCAGTTCATCCGCGTGAACGGAACGATCGTGGGCGCGTTGGCGGGGCTGGCGATTTACTCCCTGACTGAGCTGATCTTTGCGTTAGGCTAAGGAGCATGGAAGCAGTCTTCAAGGCGATGTACTACGCCTACTCGGGCATCAGCTTGACGTTGGCAGTCGCGATTTTCGTGCTGGCGGCTATTGGACTGGTGCAGCTGGTTACTACCCGCGACGATGCCTTCATGGTGATCGATCGCGAGAAGCAGAATTGGCTGATGCTGATGGGTGGTGCCGTGGCGCTGTCCGTCTTGAGCTTTTTTGTTGCCATTGAGCTGCTGTGGATCATCGCGGCCGTCATCGTCGGCATTTACTGGCAGGACGTGCGTCCCGCGATCCGCGACGTGCTGGGCAACGCGGGTGGTTCCTGGTGAGTTCTGTGAGTTCCGTGGATCGTTCTGAGCTGTCCCGCGAGGCCGTTGCCGCCATCCTCGACGCGACGGTGCTGAAGCCCGAGGCGACGCGCGATGACGTGGCCGCCCTGGTCCGCGAGGCCACCGAGTTGGGTTGCGGCGCGGTGTGCGTCTCGCCGTCGATGTTGCCTGTTGGTTCTTTGGGTGATGACGCCACGCTGCGCATCGCCACCGTCGCAGGGTTCCCTAGCGGCAAGCATGCATCCCTGGTGAAGGCCACCGAGGCGCGTTATGCCGCCCAGTTGGGGGCGGATGAGATTGATGTGGTGATCGACGTGGCGGCGGCTCTGGCCATGGATCAGAATGCGCTGCTCGCGGAGCTGATCACCGTGAGGGAGGCCGTGCCGCATCCGCTGGTGTTGAAGGTGATTGTGGAATCCGCACTGCTGGACGAGGAGCAGCTGCGTGCTGCTGTCCGCGCGTGTGTGCAGGCGGGGGCGGACTACGTAAAAACCTCCACGGGCTTCCACCCGGCGGGCGGAGCGAGCGTGGAGGCTGTGGAGATCATGGCCGACGAACTGCGGAAGCTGGGTAAGCTGGCGCCCTTCGGCATGGGGGAGGAGGAGCGCATTGCAGCGGGCCTGGTGGGGATTAAGGCCTCGGGCGGCATCCGGGATTGGGATGCGGCCGTGACGATGATTGAGGCGGGGGCGACGCGCCTGGGCGTTTCCGCTGCCGCGAAGGTGCTGGGAGCCTAGTGCAGGGCGCCTAGTGCTGGGCGCTTAGTGCAGGGCGCTTAGCGCAGGGGCGCCTAGGCGGCGAGGGCGGAGGAGCCCACCGGGCCGTCGTTCTTCCATGGGCGGGTGACGTCTGCATTTCCGGAATTATCGGAGCTACCGGAGCCACCGTTGCTGTTGGAACCACCGCTGCCCGTGCCGGTGCCCGTACTGCTGCCCGTGCCGGTGCCCGTGCTGCTGCCCGTGCCGGTGCCCGTGCTGCTGCCTGTGCCGGTGTCCAGGTCGTTCACGCGAACGTCCGTGCCGTGCATGGTGACCTCGAGACCTTCCTCAGTGACGTTGATGCCCTGGAATTCCAGACCGCCCTGGGGATCCGCAGGTACGGAATCCTGCAGTTGCGACTCCATCTGCTGAGTGAAGGATTCCGGGAGCTGGAAACCCAACAGGGAGACGTTGTCCATCTCCATCTTCATCTTCCCATCCTGGACGGTGGGCTTGACCTCGAAGGTGGCCAGACCGCCACTGATGTCGAAGCTGAGGGTCTGCTTGTCCGGGTTCGGGCGCACGTCGGAGATTTTCATCATGCCACCCAGAGGGTTATCTTCGGCCCCTCCGGATTTATTGTCGTTTGCGCTCTCCGCAGCCTGAGCCTTCAGCATTTCCTTGGGGAGCGTTGTCCGAAGGGTGACCTCGCCGACAGTGGCGTTGTTGGGATCGTCGCCATCCATCTTCAGGTCCCGCATGTCTATGTGCATGGCGGGCTGGCCAGTGACCTTAGGCTTGGACTGATCGTTATCCTCGTAAGAAATATCCAGCGTGGACGGAACGTCAAGGGTCATCTGCGGAATCTTGCCCTGCGCCATGCCCAGAAGAACCGGAGAAGCACCCAAAGAGACCTTGGGATCAACGGAGGAGGAAACTCCGGATTCCTGGATCTGATCCTTGAGTGCAGCCTTGAGCTCATCCTTGAGGTACCAGCGAAGACCGAATTCGGCGAGTACCAGCAGCAAAACGATGACCAGAACAATGCCGGTGAAGATTTTCAGGCCGAGGTTGCCCTTCTTCTTCGGCTTCTGGTACATGCCCTGGCCGTACTGACCTGGCTGGCCGAACAGCGGCTGCTGGCCTGGCTGACTGTACTGGCCTGCCTGTCCTGGCCGCTGACCGTACTGGCCTGCCTGGCCCGGTTGCTGGCCGTATTGCCCTGGCCACTGACCGTACTGACCCGGCTGGGTGTGCTGAGCACCGTCGTTGCCATTACCCGAGAACGGGTTCGGATTCTGGGAAGGGTTTTGTGGGTTAGTCACCCGTATCAGTGTTCCTTATCGTTTGGTTTATGCCAACCCGTAGCTTAGCCTTTGCCCGTTGTTCGCAGGCAACGTACAACTAACGCACAGGTTTGCTCATGTGGGTTGTTCAATCAGGTTCGCACACCACGGACCACGGCAGCGTAATTGAGTTGTCCGCCAAGCGGCGGCGCGGGTTGAGCCGCGCCGCGGCAGCGTGGGCGTCACCAAGAGAGGCCAAGAACTCCCGCTTCGCCGAACGCCACCGCACCCGCGGGCCAAAGACGGCCAGGGGTGCGGCGCGCTCCCAGCAACGGTCGAGTTCGGCGAGGACGTCGTGGATGCGATGTCCGGGGGTGTTCCGGTGGATCAGGATCTTCGGCAGGCGTTCGGCCAGGTCGGAAGGGGTCTGAATGTCATGCGGATCCCAGGCGAGGGTCAGCGACTGCGGACCGTCCTCGTCTAGCAAGACCCAGCAGGAACGGCGGCCGACCTCGTCGCACGTGCCCTCAATAATCACGCCACCGGGGCGCAGGTTAGCGCGCATAACGTCCCAGGCGGCCTGCACCTGATCCACGTCGTACTGGCGCAGAACGTTGAATGCGCGCACCACGTCCGCCTGCAAGCCCGCGAGTTCGAAACCGCCGAGGGCAAAATGCACGCCCTCACGGTCGGGCAGCACGCGGGAAGGCTCGATCTCCAGGCCGGTGACTTCCACCGTCGGCGCGACCGTGCGCAGCCAACGTGCCCATTCGCAGGTGGTGGTATGGGAGGCTCCGTAGCCCACGTCCACAGCCACGGGATTGCGGTGTTCGTGGAGCACAGCACTCCGCAGCTGCGCCTGCACCCGCGGCTGCGCCACCAGCCACCGGTCGGATTTCCGTAGCCGGTTGTAGCCAGTTGTTCCGCGGGTAGGTACGCCAACAGGCCCGTCCGTGTTCCACGAACGGGCCTTGAGGTTGTGGGCGTGATCAGCCACGCGAATCAGCTGAGCATACTTTGTTGTGAGTGAGTTAGGTCAGGGGTGCTTAAGCGTTGTCGCTGATCCACTTCTGGATCAGGGCGGCTTCGCGGGTCAGGAACTCCTCCACCCACTCGGCAACCTTCGGCTCCAGGACGGCGCCCATCATCGGGATCTTCACGTCCACGGCGCAGTCGGCCTTCAGCTCGGTGGCCTCGCCGGTGCCGGTCAGGGTGACGTCTGCGGAGAAGGAAACCGGAGCGCCCTTGACCTCTGCGTTGACCTTGCCGGTGGTGGCATCGTTTGCCAGCGGGCCGAACTCCACCACGCGCTTGAGCTTCAGGTCCTGGGAAACCATGCCACGCACAGCCTCAGGCAGAGCGGACTTCGGCAGCAGTTCAAACAGAACAGCCTCGATCGGCTCGGGGGTGAAGGAGTTTACCTCGCCCGGCTCGTCGCCGATGTTCTCGACCTCGTATGCCCAGTAGTTCGCGGAGGAGAGTGCCTCGTAGACCTTTTCAATAGGGAAGTTAATCGTTGCAGTGTTCTCGCTGTGAGTAGTCATGCCAACAGACTACCTTTAGTGATGTGACTGATACGACTAATAACGCACATTTCACGTCCGAAGAACGCGCGAAGCATCTTTTGGAGCGCTTGCGCGGCAACGGCGCCGACCCCGTCGCCATCCCCGGCGCCCGCGTGACCAGCCGATCCTTCGCCGACATGACCACCCTGCGCATCGGCGCCGCGCCCGCGGGGGTTGTGGAGTGCTCGTCGGCGGAGGCTGTCGCCCAGGTTGTTTCCTTTCTGGACGCCCACACGCAGCCGCTGCTTGTCGTCGGGGGAGGGTCGAACCTCGTGGTCGGCGAGGGGGATGAAGTATCCCAATTGGTCGTAGTGCTGTTGAGTGCTGGCGGTGGGGAAGGTGGCGTCGATAAAAAGGGCGCCGAAGGCGAGAGGGCCGAAGTTGACGTGATGATCGACCGCGAGACCGGCGTGGTGCGGGCATTCGCGGGGGTCGAATGGGATCAGCTGGTGGCCGCGACCGTCGAGGCTGGGCTGGGTGGGCTGGAATGCCTGAGCGGAATTCCCGGGTCCGTGGGTGCTACGCCGGTGCAGAACGTCGGGGCATACGGTGCGGAGGTTGCGCAGGTGCTGCGACGCGTGCAGCTGTTCGACCGAGCGAGCGGGGAGCTGGAATGGGTTGAGCCGTCTGCGCTGGAACTGGGGTATCGGTACTCGAACTTGAAGTTCACCTCGCGGGCAGTGGTGACTGCGGTGGAGTTTCAGCTGACCACCGATGGGCTGAGTGTGCCTCTGCGCTATGGCGAGCTGGCACGGCGACTGGGCGTGGATGCGGACGAGGCTGCCGCCGGGAACATTCGCCGGCCCGCTGCTGATGTGCGTCAGGCCGTGCTGGAGCTACGCGCAGGGAAGGGCATGGTCCTGGACATGGCAGACCACGACACATGGTCGGCCGGGTCCTTCTTTACCAACCCGATCGTCACTGGTGAGGAGGCGCGCGACGCAGTCGTGGCGGCCGTGCGCGAGAAGTGCGGAGATGCCGAGGCGGAGTCCATGCCGCTGTACCCGGTAAAGGGCGGCGGTGCTGGCGCTGGAGCTGCTGGAGTTGGCGAGCCGCAGTTTAAATTCTCGGCGGCGTGGCTGATCGAGCGTGCCGGGTTTGCCAAGGGCTGGCACGTTCCGGGCAATGACCGTGCCTCCCTGTCCACGAAGCACACTCTTGCGTTGACTAACCGCGGGGCTGCGACCAGCGAAGATGTGGTGGAGTTGGCGCGTGCGGTGCGCGCCGGAGTGCGCGAAGCCTTCGGAGTGGTGTTGGAGCCGGAACCGATCTGGGTCGGCGTAAGCATCGACTAGCTGGACCTGGGCATCGGCCAGCTGAGCCTGGAGCATCGGCCAGCTGGCGGGTTGCCTGGCGCGGTTTTTGGAGTGCGTGGCGGGGTTTTGGCGGGTTGCCTGGCGCGGTTTTTGGAGTGCGTGGCACGGGTTTTCGAGTGCGTGAGCGGCTAAATGTCGCTAAAACGGGATTCCGTGATCGGGTGGGCGCGCTTTCAAATTTTCGCAACTCTCTGACCAGGGCTTTTGCGTAAGTGGAAAGGATTTCCTTTAACTAATTCCCGATCTAACGACATTTGCCCGCAGCCCGCCCGACTATCGGCTCCGCACATTCCCGGTCTAGCGACATTCTTACCCTTTTTCACCCTGTTCCACCCTTTTCCTGGGGTGAGCGTGCGTAGAGGTGGGGTGGGGCGTGAACGGAGGAGATCGCCTAGCCGACTAGTTCGAAATCGACCTTGTCGCGGACTCCGCAATCTGGGCAGAACCAGTCGTCCGGTACCTCGGACCACGGGGTGCCAGGATTAAAGCCTTCGGCGGCATCGCCTGCAGCTTCGTCGAATCGATAATCGCAGACGGGACATTGGAAAATAGACATGGGGAAGCTCCTCGGTTTGGTTTGGAGTTGGGGTGGTTGGGGCTAGGGGGCGTCAATTAGAAGAAGAAGTCTTGGCAGCACGATTTTTGTCAGTGAACTTGCGCTGCTTCGGGCGCGGGATCTCGTAGGTTGAAGGCTGGCCGGGGCCGCGCCACAAGCCGGCGATTCCGGGGATCAGGAAGAAAAGGCTGATCACCAGGGGCCACGGAATGACAGTGCGCAGACCAGGCACCCCGAAAATGCCCAAAACCGCCAGTAGTAGGAAGAGCGTGCCGACTGCGGTGCCCGCGCTGCTGAGGATGTAATGCACGGTTCTGTTTGGCGGGGTGATGGTGGTGCCGGTGCTTGGAGGGACGGTTGTGGTCATCGCTGCCACCTCGCTGCAAGCTTGTGCTCCTTGCCTGGCAGCACGTTGGCCTTGGAGACGTCGTAGTTGTAGTGCTTCATCAGGCGACCATCCATCACCTTGAACCACAGCGGAGGTACCGAAGCGAGGGCGATCATCGTAGCATAACCCGCGGGGAGTTCCGGGGCCTTCACGTCCGAGCGCAAAGACTGGTACCTGCGGGTCGGGTTAGCGTGGTGATCCGAGTGGCGTTGTAGCTGGTAGAGGAAGATATTGGTGGTCAGGTTGTCGGAGTTCCAGGAGTGCTCCGGGGTGCAGCGTTCGTAGCGCCCATCCGGCTGTTTTTGACGCAGCAGGCCGTAGTGCTCGAGGTAATTGACGAACTCTAAGAGGGCGATGCCCAGCACAGCCTGGACCAACATCCACGGCAGGATGTAGATTCCGAAGGCGATGAACAGCCCGCCCCATACAACCAGTGTGACCAGCCAGGCATTAAGCACCTCGTTGCCAAGGCTGAACTGGGATTTGCCCTTGCGTGCTAGACGCTTCTTCTCAATGTTCCAGGCGCGCGGGATCTGGTGAGGGATGGAGCGGACGAGGTAGGTGTACACATTTTCGCCCATTCGGGAGCTCACCGGATCCTCCGGCGTGGCGACCTTCACGTGGTGACCTTTGTTGTGCTCGATGTAGAAGTGGCCATAAGCCGGAATGGCCAGGGTGATTTTGCCCATCCAACGCTCGAAGCTGCCCTTCTTGTGGCCAAGCTCGTGGGCTGCGACGATGCCGATGCCGGAGCTCATGCCCATGGACCACGCAAGCCCCAAACGGTCGATCATTGTGAGATCCGAGCTGGTCCACAGATGGCAGCAGGCGATCAGGCTGGCCAGCATGATTGGGAAGTAAAGGTACGTCACCACACGGTAGAACTTCGTTTCTTCCAGCCAGGGGACGAATTCTTCTGGAACATTTTCTCCGTCGCGGCCGAGGATTACATCGGCCAGTGGGATGAGGATGAACACCGCGATGGGGCCGGCCCACCAAGTGATGTGAATCAGCAGTTCGGGGCCGCTGATGGCCTTGAGCCAGGAGGAAACACCCCAGACGATCAGCGGAATCGCGGCTGGGACCAGGCTGAAGATCCAGGAGTACTTCTTGGAGTCTTTCCAGCCGGGCGGGCGTGTGTCCTGCGGGGATGTGCCCTGTAGAGGCTTGCCGGGAGTGTCGCTTTTACCAGCGCCGTTATCCAAGTTGCTAGTGCCTTTGGTTGCGCGCGTTGGATTCTGTGCGGTCGTCATTTTTATTCACCTGCAGTCCTGTGCGTTATCAATGGCATGTGACCCACGTTACAGGAAGGTTTTTAGGGAAATACTACTTTTGGTCATTTAGGATGTTTTCGACGGGTTGTCTGGCGCGGTTCTTGGCAGGTTGCCTGGCACGATTTTTGGAGTGTCTGGCACAGTTTTTCGAGTGCGTGAGCGGCTAAATGTCGCTAGAACGGGATTCTGTGATCGGCTGGGCGTGCTTTCAAGTTTCGGTAACTCTCTGACCAGGGATTTTGCGTAAGTGGAAATAGTTTCCTGTAACAAATTCCCGATCTAACGACATTTACCCGGCGCCGCCCGCCTATCGGCTCCGCAAGTCCCCGAATTAGCACCATTGCGCCACCTAGTGCCACACTGGAGCCATGCCGGAGGCGCAGCAGCTCACTTAGCAGATTTAAACCAGCAGATTTAAACCAGCAGACCCAAACCGCACGAAAGAGGCAGATATGACCGAGTCCACCCAGCTCAACTGGGAAGGTATCACCGGCGGGGTAGTGCACGCGCTCCCCGAAGACCTTGGCTCCGCCCTCCGTGTAGACGCGCACACCCTCGACCTGTGGGAAAGCCTCACCCCGCTCGGCCGCAACGAGTTCATCTGCTGGGTCACGGACGCCAAGAAAGCGGAAACCCGAGCCCGGCGCATTCGCCGAACCCGGGAAGAGCTCGAAGAGGGGAAGCGTTGCCCGTGTTGCTGGCCCGGGTGCAAACACCGCGAGCGCGCAGGCCACGCCTAACAGGTCGGATCGGCGGTTGGGGCCGCCTTTCTTAACCTTCTATCTATCTATTGACGCCCACACGCCCCCACTAAACCATCGTCAGAATTAGATCCTTCACCTCGCGGCGCCGGATCTTGCCGATCAGGTCGGCCGGCATCTCATCGATGATGAAGAAACGGCGTGGCACCTTGTAGCGGGTCAGACCTTCGCGGGCCCACTCGCGCACAGCCTCTTCGTTGAAGTTTGCCTTGTTCACGCCGTCTGCCAGGACAACTGCGGCGACGACCTCCTCGGAGCCGTCATCCTGCGGCAGGCCAACCACGCCGGCCTTCTGGATCTGCTCGTGCTCTTCCAGGAACTCTTCCACTTCCGCCGGGTAGACGTTGAACCCGCCGGTGATGATCATTTCCTTGATGCGCGAGACGATCTTGATGAACCCATCCGGCTCCATCACGGCCATGTCGCCGGTGCAGAACCAATCCTCGTGGAAAGGCTGATCCTCGTCCGGGATGTTGATGTAGCCCTTGAAGACCTGGCGACCGCGGGCCAGCAGCTCGCCTGGCTCGCCATCCGGCATGGTCTTGCTGAAGTCATCCGGGTCAGCCACTCGCAGCTCCGTATCGGGGAATGGAATGCCGATGTAACCTGCGCGGCGTTCCGGGGTGACAGGGTTCGCCACCAGGATCGGGCCGGATTCGGTCAGGCCGTAACCTTCGACGATCTTGCCGCCGGTCTTCTTCTCCCACTCCAGCGTGGTGTGTACGGGCAGCGGTGCTGCGCCGGACAGCGCATTGGCGATGCCACTGAGGTCCAGGTTGTGCTCCTCGGCTGCTGTCAGGATCTTGTCGTACAGGGTCGGCACGCCCGGCATGTAGGTCGGGGTTTCGCGCTTCAGCTGATCCACGATCAGCGGGATCTCCGGCTTGGGCAGAAGTAGCAGCTTGCCACCGGTAGATACGGCCAGCGCGGCGGTCAGCGTCAGGCCGTAGATGTGGAACAGAGGCAGGGCGGCTAGGAACTTCTCCTGGCCGCGCTCACCGATGCCACTGATCCAGGACTGACCCTGGACAACGTTGGACATGACGTTGCCGTGCGTCAGCTGCGCGCCCTTGGGCTTACCGGTCGTGCCGGAGGTGAACAGGATGAAAGCAGGGGAGTCCTGGTTTGTCTCCGGGCAGTTTTCCAGGTCTGCACCGTCGCCACCGAACTTGGCGCTCTGCAGCTGGGAGAACGGGATGGTGCCCGGGGCCTCGCCGTGCAGCTGCTCGCGCTTCTCCTTTAGCGACTTGATCGGCAGCTTCAGCGCCAGGCGCTTAACCAGCGGCATGGCCTCGATTATGTTCACGCTCACGACCTTCTCGATCGGCGTGGTGCGCGACAGTTCCTGGAACATTGGGGCGATCTTGTCCCACACCACTGCGACCTTCGCGGCGTGATCCTTGCAGGGGCCCTCCAGCTCGCGGGCGGTGTACAGCGGGTTGTGCTCTGCCACGGTCGCACCCAGCTTGTGGGCGGCGAAGATCGTGATCAGGTGCTGCGGGCAGTTCGGCAGAGTAACTGCCACGCGGTCGCCGGAACGCACTCCCAGCTCCCGCAGGCCAGCGGCAACGCTCTTAACCTGTTTCAGGAAATCTCCGTAAGTCATCGTCTGGCCGAAGAAGTCCAGAATGTCGTCGTTGGCGTGCGCGGCGACGGTACGGTCGAGAAGCTTTGCCATGGTGTCGTCCGTGTACTCCAGGCTGTGCGGGGTCCATTCCGCGTAGTACTTCAGGTAGGGCTTGTCCTGCCAGGCCGTCCCCTCTGGGCGTTCGGTGTCGGTCATCTAGATCCCTTTGGTCTTTAGAAACAGTCTTTGAAAACGTGATGCACGTTACTTTGGAACCCTAGCTAAGTTTCTCATTTTCTTTGGTGGAATTAAGCAAATTTTATCGACGCCACCTGCGCCCCCAGCCCCGCCCCGATCTGTCTAAGCTGGGGCAGTATGCGCGTCGCTATGATCTCCATGCACACCTCACCCCTCGAACAGCCCGGCACGGGGGATGCCGGCGGGATGAACGTGTACGTGAAAAATACTGCTGAGCAGTTGGAACGTATGGGCGTCACCGTCGATGTATTTACCCGAGCGACCCGCCCGTTACAGGGCGAGGTAGTGAACGTCCGGCCTGGCCTGCGGGTGATTAACTGCGTGGCTGGGCCGTACGAAGGGTTGTCGAAGGAGGAGCTGCCCACGCAACTGGCGGCTTTTACGGGGTCCATCTTGGCCTTTTGCCGCGAGGAGGGGGTGAGTTATGACCTGATTCATTCGCACTATTGGCTCTCTGGCCAGGTCGGGTGGCTGCTGCGCGACCTGTGGCAGATCCCCTGGGTGCACACGGCGCACACGCTGGCGGCGGTGAAGAACAATTCCCTGGCAGAGGGGGATTCGCGCGAGCCGGAATCGCGCCGCATCTGCGAACAACAGATCGTGGACAATGCGGACCTTCTGATCGTTAATACGGACCAGGAGGTGCAGGATCTTATTGAGGGTTATGACGCCACCACGTGCGCCATCAAAGTCGTCCCGCCCGGGGCAGACGTCGACCGCTTTACACCTGGATCAGATCGCGCGACCGAGCGTTCCCGCCGCGAGCTGGGCATTCCCTTCCGTGCGAAGGTCATTGGGTTTGTCGGCCGGTTGCAGAGGTTGAAGGGGCCACAGGTGCTGCTGCGAGCAGTGGCGGAATTGCGGCGCCGCCACCCACAGCAACAGCTGGCCGTGGTTATCTGCGGCGGATCTTCCGGCGCGGGTGGCAACGAGCTGGAGCGGTTGCAGTTGCTGGCCGAAGAACTGGGGATTAGCCGCTGCGTGCGCTTCCTAGCCCCGCGCCCGCCCGAGGAGCTGGTGGGTGTGTACCAAGCTGCGGACATTGTGGCGGTCCCCAGCTACAACGAGTCCTTCGGGCTGGTGGCGCTAGAGGCGCAGGCGTGCGGCACGCCCGTCGTGGCTACGCGCACTGGTGGCCTGCCGATCGCGGTGGAGGACGAGAAGTCCGGCCTGTTGGTGGATGGTCACGACACGGATGCGTGGGCCGATGCACTGGGCAAGCTGGTGTTGGACGACGATCTGCGCATCGCGATGGGGGAGTATGCCCCGAGCCATGCAGCGAAGTTTTCCTGGCAGGCTTCCGCGGAAGCTCTGTACAAGTTGTATGAAGAGCTGCCGCCCGCTGGTCACCGAGGGGAGCGCCAGCCCGCGGGATAGCTGCTATACGGTGCGGGTTAGTTGCTTTGTGATGCGGGTTAGTTGGCGCGTGGTGCGGGGGCAAAGGGGATGGCCGCTGAATGCCAAGGTGACTGCGCGGGCGCTGTGGGAAATGTAGTTTGGGGCTTATGGATCGCGCAAGGATTTGTGAACTTCTGGACGAAGCGGAAGTCGAGTACACCCTCCCCGAGGGGCCAGCCGGAGACGACGGCACCGTCGTGGTTGTGCTGCCGGGGGAGAAGCGACTGAAAACGAACTGCCTTTTCATCCCGCAGGACGGCATGTTCCGCGTAGAGGCCTTCGTCTGCCGCGCAGTTGAGGAGGCTCAGGAAGAGGTCTACAAGCTGCTGCTACACGCCAACCGCCGCAGCTTCGGGGTGCACTACACGCTGGATCGCAACAACGACATCTATCTGGTCGGCCAGTTCTCGGATAACACCACCAGCGAGGACATTCAGCGGATCCTGGGGCAGGTCCTGGAGCGGGCGGATGCCGACTTCAACCGCATCCTCGAACGTGGCTTCGCCTCCTCCATCCGCCACGAGTGGGCATGGCGCCTGTCCCGTGGCGAGCCGACTATGAACCTCGCGGCCTTCGCGCACCTCAAGCCGTCGGAACAGGAGGTGCAGTTGCTGGCGCCGCCGCCGGGCTCCAAGTTGGCGTCCGAAGCAAAGAGCCCGAGCATCCCGGACTTAGAGGGCGACGACGACACTCAGGAATAAGTACAGTAGCGCCGAATACGGGGGCACAAGGGCGCACATCATGGCAGAATTGGGAGTATGAGCGAGCAAAATAATTCCCACGGAAATCTGATTCTGCTGCGTCACGGCCAGAGTGAATGGAACGCCTCCAACCAGTTCACCGGCTGGGTCGACGTGCGACTGACCGAGAAGGGCCGCGAGGAGGCAGTTCGCGGTGGCGAGATGATCAAGGAGGCCGGCCTGGAGCCGACCATCCTGTACACCTCCCTGCTGCGCCGCGCTATCACCACCGCCAACATCGCCCTGGACGCGGCGGATCGCCACTGGATCCCCGTCGTGCGTGACTGGCGCCTGAACGAGCGCCACTACGGTGCGCTGCAGGGTCTGAACAAGGCAGAGACCAAGGACAAGTACGGCGAAGAGCAGTTCATGGCATGGCGCCGTTCCTACGACACTCCGCCGCCGGCCATCGACGCTGATAACGAGTACGCGCAGACCAACGACCCGCGCTATGCGGATCTGCCCGAGGTTCCGGCCACCGAGTGCCTGCTGGACGTCGTCAAGCGCTTCATTCCTTACTACGAGGAAGAGATCGAGCCGCGCGTGAAGAACGGCGAGACCGTGCTGGTTGCGGCCCACGGCAACTCCCTGCGTGCGCTGGTGAAGCACCTGGACCAGATCTCCGACGAGGACATCGCGGGTCTGAACATCCCAACCGGCATCCCGCTGGTGTACCGCATCGACGCGGATGGCAAGGTTCTGAACCCGGGTGGCGACTACCTGGATCCGGAGGCAGCTGCCGCTGGTGCCGCAGCCGTCGCCGCACAGGGCCAGGCTAAGTAAGAGCCGGGCCGATTCTTGACCTCTGGAGTTGCCCTCGGGATCCTTTTGGGGCTGATCGTCGGCGTTGCGCTGGGTGCATTCGGCATGTGGGCGTACCGCAAGCGAGTGAAGGCGCAGCGTAACACCCGAACCCAAAAGGAACTCGAGGGCAATCGTGTATCTACGGTCGCCCAGGTTCTGCACTTCACCATCCAATCCGCTCCCGATGCGGTCGCAGTGGTGGACCGCAAACGCAACGTCGTGCTTTCCAACCCCCGCGCCCACGAACTCGGACTAGTGCACGAGCGGAACTTGAACTCCGAGGCGTGGAAGATGGTCGAACGAGTATTCGCCGACCAGGAACCACGGCAACTGAACTTTCTCCCCCCGCCCCGGCGCAGTAATAGGCCAGTCATCGCGGTGGCAGGCCAGGTGAAACCGCTGTCGCTGGCGGATGACCGCTTCGCTGTGGTGTACGCGGCCGACGATTCCGAGACGGTGCGCATGGAATCGGCCCGTCGTGACTTCGTGGCCAATGTCTCCCACGAACTGAAGACCCCGGTCGGGGCGATCTCTCTGCTGGTAGAGACTCTGATGTCCGTGCGCGATGACGAGGAAGCGGTGGAGTACTTTGGTTCCAAGCTGATCGTCGAGGTAAGGCGAATGAACCAGATGATCACCGAGCTGATCAGCCTGTCGAAGCTGCAGGGGGCGGAATCGCTGCCGGACCTAGAGGTCTTGAGCGTAGACAAGATCATCGAGGATGCCATCGACCGCTGCCGACTTGCCGCCGAAGCCCGAAATATCGAGTTGGTGAAAGATTCCAAGTCCTCCGCGATGGTGAAGGGGGACAAGGGGCTGCTAGTCACCAGTGTGTCCAACCTGCTGACCAACGCGATTAACTACTCTCCGGAAGGCTCGCCGGTCTCCATTTCCCGTGAAGTGCAGAACGATACGGTGATCATCCGCGTAACCGACCGCGGTATTGGTATCTCCCCGGACGATCAAAAGCGAGTATTCGAAAGGTTCTTCCGCGTGGACAAGGCGCGCTCCCGCAACACCGGTGGTACGGGCCTGGGGCTGGCGATCGTCAAGCACGTGATGGCCAACCACGGTGGCAGCGTTTCCTTGTGGTCCAGGGTAGGGACGGGCTCGACGTTTACCCTGGAGCTCCCGCGCTATCAAGAGGGGAAGAACAAGGATCTGCCGAGCGGTGAAATCCCGGTGATCCCGGATGCGCGCCGCCTCGACGAAGAGTCTAAGTGAATCCAGGGTTGCTACAGCCTTAAGCGGAGTAGCACGTTACGATAGGTCTTGTAGCTTTAAATAGTTTTTTGAAAGGCATTGAGCAGCTGTGACGAGTGTGTTGATTGTCGAAGACGAAGAGTCTTTGGCGGAACCTCTAGCGTTTCTGCTGAAAAAAGAAGGCTTTGAAGTCTTCATGGCCCAGGACGGTCCAACCGCACTGGATACCTTCGCTGCGGAGGATATTGACATCATCCTGCTGGATCTGATGTTGCCAGGCATGTCTGGAACAGAGGTCTGCCGCCAGCTTCGTCAGACCTCCAGCGTTCCGGTGATCATGGTGACGGCCCGCGACAGTGAAATCGACAAGGTCGTCGGCCTTGAGCTCGGTGCTGACGATTACGTGACGAAGCCCTACTTTGCCCGCGAGCTTATTGCCCGCATCCGCGCAGTGCTGCGCCGCGGTGGGGAGATCGAAGTCGAGGCTCCCGCTGAAGACGGCCTAGTGCTGCAGGAAGACCGCGTGATGATGGACGTCGAACGTCACATCGTTACCGTCGATGGCCAGAAGGTTCCGATGCCGCTGAAGGAGTTCGACCTGCTGGAATACCTCATGCGCAACAGTGGTCGTGTGCTCACCCGCGGTCAGCTGATCGATCGCGTGTGGGGTGTCGATTACGTCGGAGACACCAAGACCCTGGACGTGCATATCAAGCGCCTGCGCTCCAAGATTGAGCGTAATCCTTCCCGCCCGGAGATCCTGGTGACCGTCCGCGGCCTGGGCTACAAGTTCGAGGCCTAGATTCCGCGCCGTCGCGCCTCGGCCGTCGCCGGGTGGATCGTCAGCAAAGGAAGCCCGCTAGGGGAGACCTTCGCCAGCTTTTCGCGCTGTTCGCAATGCGCGGCCAGCACCTCGTAGGCCGCCTCGCCTATCAGCTCCGTCAGCTCCTCGCGCCCGGTGCGCCACAGTGCCTCGCCACCCGCGTGGCAGTTCGGGTCTGACGAGCAGTACCAGTCGAAGTCTTCCCCGCCGTCGCCCCACCCGCGCCGGTTGTATTCGGTGACGGTCGTCCGCAGCATCTCCACCCCGTCGGGCCGGGTTTCCCAGTCCTCGAGTCGCCGCAGAGGCACCTGCCAACACACTTCCGGTTTTGCGGCGGTAATCTCCACGTCGTTGCGCAGTGCCCACGCGTGCAGCGCGCACCCGCGGCCGCCCTGGAAGCCTTCGCGGTTGGCGAAGATGCACGCCCCGTTGGTGGTCACCGTTTTTAGCGCGGGCTCCATCTCGCCCTCGTCGTTTTCTAGCTCGTCCCATTCGAGCCACGGCTCGATGTCGTCGCCGCTCTTTTCTTGTGGACGCCCCTTCGCCTCCCAATCATCCATATCCGCAGGGCGGTTCTGCCAGTCTTCCGCCGTAAGCTTTTCCGCGACCTTCCGCAGGGTCGCGCGGTCGTCTTCATCGGTGAGGAATGCGCCGTGGGTGCAACAGCCGACGTCCGGATTCTCGGCGTCAATACCCAAACACGCTTCGGTGCCAAACCGGCAACGGTACGTGGACAGCAACCACGTGAGATCCACCTGAATAATGTGCTCGGAATCGGCAGGGTCGATGAACTCCAGCCATTCGCGAGCATGATCAGCGGGCATTTCGCGGCCCGCGCGGATGGAAAGATCGGCAGGTGTGCCCTCTGGGTAGCCGGTGGCTAGCAGGCTGCCGGGGGCTTCCGATTCTTTTTCCGCGGACGATTCATTCACGTGTTCCACCGTAGACGCATTAGGCTGGGGAGCGTGCGATTAGGTGTGCTTGACGTAGGAAGCAATACGGTTCATCTGGTGGTCGTCGATGCACAGCGTGGCGGGCCGCCGACTCCGATGAGCAATTGGAAAACCCCCATGCGCTTGGTGGAATATCTGGACAAGAGGGGTGCCATTAACGCAAAGGGGCAAGAAAAGCTGCTCAACGGCGTGGCACTGGCTAAAGAAATGTCCGAGCAGTTCCGCTGCGAGGGCATGCTGCCTTTCGCTACCTCCGCCATCCGCTCCGCAGAAAACTCGGAGAAGGTGCTGGACAAGGTAGAAAAAGAGACCGGTGTGCGCCTGCGCATCCTGTCGGGTGAGGAAGAAGCCCGGCTGACGTTCCTGGCAGTGCGGCGCTGGTACGGCTGGTCGGCCGGGCGCATCTGCGACCTGGATATCGGTGGCGGTTCGCTGGAGATGTCCATCGGCATGAATGAGGACCCGGACGTGGCCTGCAGTGTGAACCTGGGGGCCGGGCGCCTGACCCGCGATTGGTTCGATACCGATCCGCCGTCGAAGAAGAAGGTTGCCGAACTGAGGGAGTTCATCGATGAAGAGCTGAATGCTCCGGTGGAGAAGCTGCTGGCTTCCGGCGACATTGACCTGGCCGTGGGAACCTCGAAAACGTTCAGAATGCTGGCGCGACTGACCGGTGCTGCACCGTCCTCAGCCGGTCCCCGAGTGAAGCGCACCCTGACGCAGGCGGGCCTGCGCCAGCTGATTGCCTTTATTTCCCGCATGACCGCCGCGGACCGGGCGGAACTGGAGGGCGTGAGTGCGGAGCGTTCCCACCAGGTGGTTGCCGGAGCGTTGGTGGCGGAAGCTGCTATGCGCAAGCTGGACATTGATGTGCTGCACATGTGTCCGTGGGCGCTGCGCGAAGGCGTGATCTTCCGGCAGCTCGACCATGGGGTGGACCTCGCCTAGGGGGCGTTGCACCAGTTGCCCTTACCCAGGAGCCGGGGAGTAAAGTACTCTGTTTGAAGACATATGTTTAAAGTGAAGCTTGAGGGCGGATCGCTGGCGATAGTTTCGTGGGAACGGCTTCGTAGGAACTGCACTGCAAGTGACGATGTGATGGGATCAATGGATGAGTGAGAAGCTGACAGTCGCCGAATTGCTCGCCCGCAACGGGCGCGACGCTAGTTCTGCTGACACTGGCCGGCGTCGACGCCGTCATCGCAACCTAGATAAAGGTGGCGTGTCCGTCGCCGAGCTGACGGGTTCCATTCCAGTAGTAAAGACCGAGGAAGACCGCGCCCGGGAGCGTGCTCAGGCCGAGGCTTCCGCTCCGTCTTCCGCCGAGACTCTCACCACGACTCCCGCCGAGACTCCCTCTACCGCGCAGGCGGAGGCGCCGGCAGCTCCGCAGCAGGATCAGCGTTCCGTCAGCCGCACCGCGGAGCGTCCGGAAGAGAAGACCGGCCAGCTTCCCAACGTGGAGAGCGCTGACGAGGCCAAGGTAGAGACGGCAGAGAAGCCGCGCGAATCCACAAAGCCAACCTTCGGTGAGGTTGCCCGCGAAGAAGCGAAGGCCTCTGACAAGCCGGTTGCTGAAGCCCCCCAGCCCGCTGCAGCGGCAAAGCCTGCTGAAGATGTAGAGGCTGAAAAGGGTGGCGTCGCAAAGAAGGCCACCAAGAAGACGGGCACGATCCCGGGTTCGGCTAAGCCCGCGGCTGCAGCAACGGCAGCGACGGCTGCGACGGCGACCGGTGCTGCTGGCGCGGCCGAGGTGAAGGTCGAGCCGAAGAAGGTTGAGGCTGAGAAGGCTGAAGTTAAGCCGGAGGCTAAGGCTGAGCCGAAGAAGCCAGAGCTGAAAAAGCCGGAGCCGAAAAAGCCTGCGCAGGCGACGCCCGCAGCCGGCTACCCGGAGGCCTCCCCGGAGGAGAGCGCACAGTTCGCCGAGCTGGAGCAATCGCTCGAAGACGGTGAGGTTGTCGAGTACGAGGACGACACGATCTCCTGGCCGATGATGATCCTGCAAGCAATTGCGGCGATCGTCGTTGGTGTGGGTGTGTTCTTCGGTTTCAGCCTGATCTGGGCGAAGGCCCCGACGGTGCTGGCGCTGGTTCTGGCAATTGCCGTCACGCTGCTGCTGGTTGGCCTGGTCCACGCGCTGCTGCGCCACCGCGACAAGCTGCTGATGGTGCTGGCCGCCATTGTTGGCTTGGTGCTGACCTTCGGCCCGCGCCTGATCCAGGGGCTCTAGGAGTGGTGCTTTCCGCTGGTCAGGGGGACTAGCGGAGCAGCGCCAGTCGGGGCGATTATCACTCGGGGGAAATTGGGGTGGGGTAGCAGGAAGCCGCCAATCCTGGCACGCTGGGTTGCATGACTCAAATTGGAATTATTGGCGGAGGTAACATCGGCGAGGCCCTGCTGGCCGGAATCATTGCGGACACCGCGGACGCCGCCGATGCGAAGAAGATCATCGTTGCAGATCCATCTCAGGAGCGCCTGAGCGAGCTGAAGGACAAGTACGGCATGGTCACCGCCCAGGAGGGGCGCGAGGCTGCCGAGGGCACGGACATCCTTTTCATCTGTGTTAAGCCCAACATCGTCCCCATCGTTCTGGACGAGGTTGCGGAGGTTTTGGACGCTAATTCGCAGGACACGATCGTCGTCTCCCTGGCTGCCGGTGTAACCATCAGCACCATGGAAGCCGCGCTTCCCGCTGGCACCACCGTGGTGCGCACTATGCCGAACACCCCGATGCTGGTCGGTCAGGGCGCGATCGGTATCGCCGGTGGCCGATTTGCTGAAGAGGCGCAGCTGAACACGGTGCAGGACATCATGTCCAAGGTCGGCGAGGCCGTTATCGTGAAGGAGAAGGAGCTCGACGCCGTCACGGCCGTCTCTGGCTCTGGTCCGGCTTATATCTTCCTGGTTGTCGAGTCCATGATCGAGTCGGCTGTGCAGCTGGGACTGGCACGCCCACTGGCGGAGAAGCTGGCTATCGCCAACGTGCAGGGTGCTGCCACCATGATGTCCAGGAACCTCGCAGAGGGCGGGGATACGCCTTCTGTATTGCGCACCAAGGTCACCAGCCCCGGGGGAACCACGGCGGCCGCTCTGCGCGAGCTGGAGGAGTCCGGCATCCGCGGTGCCTTCTTCCGTGCGATGGAGGCCTGCAAGGAACGCTCGGAGGAGCTGGGCGCGCCCGCCCCGGGAGCGAACCCGGCGAAGAACGACGACTAGTCGGCAGCTAGTCGGCCCCCGGACTGGCCCCGAACTAGCCCCGAATCGGCGCGGGAAACCCGCCCATTCGGGGTTAATTTTTCATCTCCCGCACACTCGCCACCCAAGCTCCGGCTAGACCCAATGATCTTTTTACATATGTTTGTTTAACACCAATCACGCCTGTTAAATCCAGCCTCAATTGATGACTTGCGTTGGTTTTCAACCCCCTTGGTCATGTCTGCCACACGGGACAAATCCCCCTCAATGGTTCCCCTTGTTGCACATGATTCACTGGTTTCACGTTATGATGGTTCGCGAGCGATCACGTGTGACGTCCTGCAGGAGGGGAAGCCTGCAGCGCATGAGAGCGCAAAGAAAGTGAAGATCTATATGGCTAACACCGAAAATGGAACATTTCTGACCGTCGCAGAGGTCGCCGATCTGATGCGCGTGTCGAAGATGACTGTTTACCGTCTGATCCACTCGGAAGAGCTGCCTGCCGTACAGGTTGGCCGTAACTTCCGCGTACGCGGCTCTGCTGTCGATGCATACCTCGGCGCATCCGAGTACAACCCCGGTCAGACCGGTTAACTGGCCTGTCCCGTAAGTTTTCGGGCAACGCCAACAACGCAACAGTCCTCCATTTTCGGTGCCAGGTGGCTTCCGCTACCAGCCCGGCGATGGGGGATTTTTGTTTCTCTGAGGTACTGGGCGCTAAACTGTTTGGCATTCGTGCCTACGGATGTGAGGGAACTTCACACCTTTGCTTTAAAAGAAACTAACCGAGAGAAACGAGGCTTACCCCATGGGTTCTGTCATCAAGAAGCGCCGCAAGCGCATGTCCAAGAAGAAGCACCGCAAGATGCTGCGACGGACTCGCGTTCAGCGTAGGAAGCTCGGTAAGTAACTTCCGCAGCCGCATTCAATAAAACCCACCGCAAGCGCCCGCCAGGGTGCTCCCACCGCGGTGGGTTTTTGCGTGCCCGTTGTATCAGCCAGCAGTACTGGATCTATACGGCTTAGCGGCGCCACCGCAGCCAGGCGCCCAAGCCCAGCCCCGCCAGGCCTACGCCCGCAGCCAGCCGCATGCCGCCTGCGCGCCGGAAGATGCGGCGCAGGCGCCGGTAATCGCGCACTTCCCAACCGCGCTCCATTGCGGCCTTGCGCAGTTTCGAATCTGGGTTGATGGCCACCGCAGTTCCTACGGTCGACAGCATTGGCAGATCGTTGACGGAATCGGAGTAGGCGGTGCAGCGCTTAAGATCCAACTCTTGGTAGTTCGCCAAAGCGATCACTGCGTGCTTCTTGCCTTCGCCGTGCAGCAGGTCGCCGACCATGCGGCCGGTGAAGCGCCCGTCTTTCACCTCAGCCACCGTGCCAAGCGCGCCGGTGAAACCCAGCTCCTTTGCAATAATCTGCGCCAGCTGCACCGGGGAGGCCGTCACCAGCCACACTTGCTGGCCGGCCTGAATGTGCATGTCGGCCAGTTCTTTAGTGTCCGGGAAGATCCGCTCTGCAATGGTTGCCGCCCAGATCTCCTGGGCCATCTCGATGACCTCGGATTCCTTGCGCCCCTTCACCAGAGCCAATGCCTGTTCCCGACCGCTGGAGATATCGTTTGCGCTCTCCTTGCCCAGCACCCGGAACTTCAGCTGCACCCAAATGAAGCCCAGCAGCTGCCGTGCGGTAAAGAAACGACGTTTAGCCAAGCCGCGGGCGAAAAGCAGGATCGAAGCACCCTTGATTAGCGTATTGTCCACGTCGAAAAAGGCACCCACACCTGCGTCCGGGGGGATCGATGGATCGGTCTGGTTCAGAGGCTGCGGCTGCTTGCGGATGCCCGCGCCCTCTAGATTGGCCAGTCCAGTGCGCAGCTGGTCGCCGTCGATCTCGTAGCTGCGTGCCAGCTGGTCTAGCTGCGTTTCGCTGAGCTCCCACAAGGATCGAGGTGCGCCCGTACCGTATCCGACCTGCAGGTTTTGGGGTGTGGACGCCCCCTTCTCCGCAACTGCAGCCTCAGCATCCTGGGAAGAGTCCTTCCGGCGTGCGTGCCCAAAGCGTTCGTGGCGGAATTCCCGGAGGAACGCCTGCATGTTCAGCGATAGCGCGCGCAGGTAACCGCGCCACTCGCTGCCAGTATCGCGCCAGCTGGCAATCCTCCCCGCGCGCCGTTCCGCAGCAGCCCGCGCCGCTACACCCGGCTGGGAGCTGCTCGGCGGTTCAAGATCAGGCGCTTTATTCACATAGACAAAGTTACTTGAAAGCGCTCGGTTAGTCTGTTCGAGATCCGTTTGACCCCGCCAGGCCGGTAGGTAGCATGGGGAACCGTGAGTTTGAACAGCCTTTCCGCAGGTAGTGAAGCGAAAGCCCGGGTCCAGTTAATCACTCGTTCCACGTGTGGCTCCTGCGAGCGCGTGCACCAGCAAATCCTGCCGATCGCACACCGCTACGGCACCACGGTGGAAGTGATTGAATTGGACCGTGGGGGCGTCACCAAAGAAAAAGAGGAATTGGCACAAGAGTTCGGCGACCGTGTACCCGTCGTGCTGGTCGACGACGAAGAAGTCGCGTGCTGGGAAATCGACGACGACGAGCTGATCGCGGCGCTGGAGCAGTAACCGCGGGAGGCATACGCCCATATATCAGCCGGGCGAACACGTTTTGGCAACGGGGTGGGTTAAGGGCTACCGTAGACACTCGTAACAACTTGGGGGTTAGCCCCGCGCGCCGCCACCCCAAGTGATCCCCGCAGGAGGCTTGAAGACATATGAGTAGTAACACCCGGACTGGTTCCGCGTCGGTGTTGCTGGTCGGACTGTCTTTCCGTTCTGCCCCGGTGACCATGTTGGAGCGGGCGACGGTCGCGGATGCGGATCTGCCGAAGCTGCAGTTGTCGCTGGTGGACAACGATGTGATCTCTGAATCCCTGGTGCTTTCCACGTGTAACCGCATGGAGTTTTACACGGTGGCGAACGCCTTCCACTCCGGTTTGGACCACGTGGTGGATACGATCGCGCAGTTCTCGGGGCTGCAGACCCAGGATCTGGAGCCGCACCTGTATGTGCACTACGCGGACTCCGCTGCGGAGCACATGCTGAAGGTCGCCTCCGGGCTGGATTCGATGGTCGTCGGCGAGCAGCAGATCATCGGCCAGCTGCGCAGCGCCTACCAGTCCGCCAACGAGACCGGGACGGTGGGGCGCACCCTGCACGACCTCACGCAGCGCGCCCTGCGGACGGGCAAGCGCGTGCACTCCGAAACGGCCATCGATTCGGCTGGTGCCTCCATGGTGTCGTTCGCGGTGGACCAGGCGCTGCGCTACATCGACCCCGCGCATGCCCTTGTTTCTGCTGTTGAGGACGCCCCTGCGTCCCAACCCCTCGCCGGCCGCCGCGCGCTGATCATCGGCGCGGGGGCGATGGCCTCCCTGGCCTCCACGCACCTGGGCAAGCTCGGTATCGACCACGTGACCGTGGCCAACCGTACGCTGTCGCGCGCCGAGAACCTGGTGAGCCACGCGCGGGAAGCGGGGGTGGATGCCTCCGCCGTGCCGCTAGAGAGCGTGGCGGACTGCCTGAGCGCTGTGGACATTGTGGTGTCCGCCACCGGCGCCGTGGGCAATGTGGTCAGCGAAGAGGCCGTGCGGGCGGCAGTGAAGATCCGCGCCGGACTCGCCGGGGGCGCTGGTACGAAGGTCTTGATCGACCTGTCCATGCCCGCGGATATTGAACGATCCGTTGCGGACGTCGAGGGCGTCAAACTGCTGAACATCGAGGAACTCACCACGATGGCCGGCGACCGCGCACAGGACGAAGATCCCGCCCGCGCGATTGTTGCCAACGAGCTGGAGAGCTTCCTGGAACAGCAGCGCGCCCAGTCCGTGGTGCCCACCGTCAAGGCCCTGCGCCAGAAAGCCGGTGAGGTTATGGCTGAGGAGCTGATGGCGCTGGAGCGCCTGACCCCCGACATGTCGGAGGCCGACCGCGCCGCAGTGGCGAAGTCGATGAAGCGCGTGGTGGACAAGCTGCTGCACACGCCGACGGTGCAGGCGAAGAAGCTGTCCGCGGGTGGCCAGCAGGTGAGCTACCCCGACGCGCTGGCCGCGCTGTTCAACTTGCCCAACGGAATGGTGGATTCCGTAACGCAGCCGGGGCAGACCGGCGCAACCAAAACAGTGGGTACTTCTACCCGCGCCGATCAAATTCCAAGCGCTGCCCGCATTGGCCAGGTAGCGAAGGAGGCTTAAGACTTTCCATGACATCCCGGACATCCCGTACCTCCCGTACCTTCTTGATCGGCACCCGTAGATCCGCCCTGGCGACCACCCAGACCAGCCACGTCCGCGCAGGCATGCTCGCCGCTGGTTACGACGCGGAACTGCACCTGGTTCAGACCCCGGGGGATGCTTCACAGGCAGCGCAGACGCCGGTGGCGAACATCGGCGTGGGAGTGTTTACCGAGACGCTGCGCAAGGCCCTCGACGCGGGCGAATGCGACGTAGCCGTGCACTCCTTCAAGGATCTGCCCACCGCACCGGACGCGCGCTTCCGCACCATCGTTCCGCGCCGAGTAGACCCCCGCGAGGTACTGGTCAGCCGGAACAACGAGACCCTGCTGGAACTGCCGCAGGGAGCCAAGGTGGGAACGAGCGCACCCCGGCGTGTGTCCCAGATCCGCGCCGTGCGTCCCGACCTGGAACTGTTGCCCCTGCGCGGCAACATCGATACCCGTATGGGACGCACCGAGGAAGACCTGGATGCGGTCGTGCTGGCACGCGCCGGACTGGAGCGTGTTGGCCAGCTGCACCGCGCCGCCGAGTCGATTGACCCCGGCACGATCATGCCCGCGCCCGCCCAAGGTGCGCTGAGCGTGGAGGTACGTGCCGATGACGACGCTGCCTGGGAGGCCGTCCGCCACCTAGACCACCTGCCCAGCCACATGGCTGCCGTTGCAGAGCGCGCCGTGCTGTCCACCCTGGAGGCCGGCTGCACCGCACCAGTCGCAGCCTATTCCCTGTGGACCACGTCGGAGGACGAGGATTCGGATGGCGCCACGGGCCACGTCCTGCGCGTGTTCGGAGGCGTGTTTGCCATGGACGGATCCCGCAAGCTGGTGCAGGTCGGCGAGGCCACCTTTGATATCCCGGACCCGACCGGGGAGGGCGATTTCCCCGCAGCTGAGGAGCCCCGCTGGCAAGAGTGCATAGACGCTGCCAGAGCGATAGGTACCGGCATAGGAAGAGCACTGCTTGACGACGGTGCTGCTGAATTAGTGGCAGAGACCAACTAAATCTCCTTTTATATCAACGCGACAAATTAGAAAGTTCCACTATGACCGATTCCGGATTGTCCCAGGTGGGAGGCTCCGATCAGGCCACCGTGGCGGCAGTAGCCGACCTGGCTCCCACTGGACACGGCCGAATTCTTTTCGTGGGCGCTGGCCCCGGAAACCCGGAGCTGTTGACCATTCGGGCGCGCGACGTCCTAGAAACCACCGCCCATGCATGGGTGGATCCTTCGGTTTTGGCATCCGTGCGCAGCATCATTGCCACCCGGCTTCCTGTACCGCAGGCGAAGCTGGATGCAGCGGAAGCTGAGTGGGAAGCGAAAGTACAGGCTGCGAAGGAGGCCGGCGCCCGGCGCCGTCCGCCACGTCCAGCCCCGCCGACCGCAGCGGAGATTGTCTTGGCAGCCCCCGCTGCCCACGACTCTGCTTCGCAGGTAGACGAAGGCCAAGTGGAAGACGGCGATGCCTCCGCCGAGGGTAGCGCGGATGCGCTTGTCGTCGCCCCGGACATCCTGGCCGAGCAGATGATCGCCTGCGCAAAGGCAGGCAACGACGTGGTGCGCCTCGTCGCCGGCAACCCGCTGAGCAACCCCGCCGTCATGGACGAATTGCAGCACGTTGCGGCGAGCACCGTGGACTTCCAGGTGATCCCTGGCATGACCGGCTCGGTGGCCGTGCCGGCCTTTACCGGCATTGGAGTGGGACCCGACGTCACAGAGGCCGATGTGCGTGGTGGAACTGACTGGGATCAGCTGGCCGGCGCCGGCCTGCCGTTGATCCTTACCGCCGCCCCGGAGGACCTGGCGACCATTGCCCAGGAGCTGAAGGCCCGCGGCATCGCCGGAACCACTCCCGCGACGGTGACTCTGCACGGCACCACCCGTCGCCAGCGCAGCTACGATGCAACCCTGGACACGATGAAGTCCATCGTCACCCAATCCGGTCCTGCCGCCAAGGATGGTGAGCTGCCCACCGAACTCATCGTCACGCTGGGCTCGCAGGTCGGCAACCGCTCCAAGTACTCCTGGTGGGAAAACCGCGCTCTGTACGGCTGGACTGTTCTGGTGCCACGCGCGAAGAACCAGGCTGGGCCCATGAGCGCCCGCCTGGCCTCGCACGGCGCCATTCCCGTGGAGGTCCCCACGATCTCCGTCGAGCCACCCCGCAGCCCCGTGCAGATGGAGCGCGCCATCAAGGGATTGGTTGACGGCCGCTACCACTGGATCGTCTTCACCAGCGTCAATGCGGTGAAGGCCGTGTGGGAAAAGCTGCGCGAGTTCGGCCTGGACGCCCGCGCCCTGGCCGGCGTGCGCGTGGCCGCGGTAGGGCCGAAGACCTCCCAGGCCGTGAAGGACCTGGGCATCACACCAGAGCTGTTGCCGAAGGACGATGCGCGCAACGCTGCGGGCCTGGTGGACGTATTCCCGCCGCACGATCCGGATCTGGATCTGGTGGATCGAGTGCTGCTGCCACGCGCCGACATCGCCACCGACGTGCTGGTCGACGGCCTGATCGAGCTGGGCTGGGACGTGGAAGACGTCGTTGCCTACCGCACGGTCCGCGCTGCCCCGCCCAGCCCGGAGATCCGCGACATGATCAAGACCGGTGGATTCGATGCAGTCTGCTTCACCAGTTCCTCGACCGTGAAGAACCTGGTGGGCATCGCTGGCAAGCCGCATGCGCGCACGATCATCGCCTGCATCGGACCGATGGCTGCACAGACCGCTCGCGAGCACGGCTTGCGCGTCGACGTCATGCCCGAGGCCGCTGGTGTGCCGGAGCTTGTGGACGCCCTCGCTGCCCACGTGGCTGACCTGCGCGCCAAGGGACAGCTCCCGCCGCCGCGCAAGCGGAGGCGGCGTCGTAAAAAGACGGCCGAAAAGAAGGACACCGGGGCTTAACAAGCCCGTCCGGGCGCGGTAGTAGCATCGTGGGCATGACTTCGAACTACACCCCGTTCCGCCGCCCCCGCCGACTCCGCACGTCCCCGCAGATGCGTAACTTCACTGCGGAGACGGACCTGAACCCCAACCGGCTGGTGCTACCGATGTTCATCGCCGACGGGCTGGATGCCCCGCGCGACATCACCAGCCTGCCGGGGGTGCAGCAGCACACGGAGGATTCACTGTTGCGCGCGGTGGAGGAGGCCGCGAACGCCGGCGTGGGGTCGGTCGACCTGTTCGGTGTTCCCCGGGATGAGGATAAGGATGCGACCGGAAGCCAGGCGGTTGCCGAGGATGGCATCCTGAACCGCGCCATCAACGCGGTGCGCCAGCGCTTCGGCGACGACATTCTGGTGATGGCCGATACCTGCCTGGACGAGTTCACCGACCACGGCCACTGTGGTGTGCTGTCCACCGACCGCTTTGGCCACCAGATCGTCGACAATGATGCAACCCTGCCGCAGTACGCCAAGATGGCGGTCGCGCAGGCCGACGCTGGCGCGCACATCGTCAGCCCTTCCGGCATGATGGACGGCCAGATCCGCCACATCCGCGAGGCCCTGGACGAGGCCGGCCACCAGGACGTATCCATCATGGCTTATTCCGCGAAGTACGCCTCTGCCTTCTTTGGCCCGTTCCGCGAGGCCGTGGGGTCCTCCCTGCAAGGCGACCGCCGCACCTACCAGCAGGACCCCCGAAACCTCCGCGAATCCATCCTGGAAACGCAGCTGGATATCGACGAAGGCGCAGACATGGTGATGGTTAAGCCCGCCATGCCCTACCTGGACGTGCTGCGCGAGGTAGCGAACATGTCGCCTGTGCCTGTGGCCGCCTACCAGGTGTCCGGCGAATACGCGATGATTTCCGCAGCAGCCCAGAACGGCTGGATCGACGAGGAAGCCGCAATTATGGAATCCATCTACGGCATTCGCCGAGCCGGGGCGGACATCATCCTGACGTACTGGGCCACCCGGGTGGCGCAGATGCTGCGTCCAAAGATGCTTTAACCTAAGCAATCACAGTAGGCTAAGAGGCTGTATGAATAGCAGCGCACACATGAACACAGAGCAGCACTACCCGCGCCCCCAGGGCACCGGTGGACCTACGGGCACGCCGAAACCACCGAAGCCACCGAAGGTGGGCCGCAAGGATGGGCTTGCTCCGAACCTGCAGAACGCGCCGGAGGATGTCCGTTTCGGAGTGTGGGCGTGGCTGGCTGTCTCGGTGCTCCAACTGTTGGCCAGTGTGGTGCAGTTCGTTTCCAACCTCGTCGATCCGCGCAACCTGACCAAGAGTAGCCAGGGAATGCTGGACAGCCAGACAGGCATGTTCGCCAGTGTGCTGGCTGACCGGGATGCCTCCCAGATCGCCACGCAGGTCAACGTATCCTCGCTGATCTGGGGCATCGTAGCCTCGGTGGTGTGCGCTTTCCTGGCTTTGCGCGCGGGGCGCGGTGGTCCGTACTCCCGGATGTTCCTCAACGTCGCCTCCTTATTCATGATCCTCAACGCGGTGCTCATCACGTTCACCAGCGGGCCGGAATTCATGCCCGTGGGCTTCGTGCTGCTTATCGGCGTGCTGACCATCCTCTCTGGCGTGGGTGCGGCACTCGGCATGTGGTTTATGGCCCGCCCGGAGAATCGCGATTGGTTGGGTGTGCCCAGCGAAAAGGAGATGGACAAATACTCCAAGGAACTCGACGAGTACCGGGCTGAAATGCGGCGTCAAAAGGAAGAAGCGAAACAACAAAAACAGCAGCAGAACAGCAAAAACAACCAGAACAACAATGACCACACCTGGGGAGGGCGCTAGACATGCCGGCGATGTTCCCCTCGATGGTGCCCAATAGCGACGATCCGAACCGTCGGGTCGCGTATTGGCAACCCGGCGACCCCACGCCCCGCATGGTCATCGCTTCCTTCGCGATGTTGGTTTTCGGTGGCGCCATCATGGTTCTGGTCGGCGTGCTGTCCCTAACGGCCTCGTGGGACCGCGAGCCCACGAGCGCCGAAGAGGCCGAGCACATGCGCTTCATGATCAACAACGTCCGCATCCTCGGCGGGATCAACGTTGTGGTCGGCGCGCTGCTGGTGTTCTTCGCCCCCGGCGTGCGCGACGGCTACCGCGGCAAGCGCCGTCTGGTGCTGTGGCTGGGCGCGATCGGCATTCTGTTCATGTTGGCAGGTTGGGTTTTCGGCTTCACCGGCCCCGGCCAGGCGCTCATCGCCCTGTGGGTGGCTATCGCCCTGCTGATGGCCTACCGGCCAGCGGTTAATCCATTTTTTGACGCCGGGCATCGGCTCGAAGAAACCCCCGTCGAAGGTGACGGTAGACTGCCGGGCGACGAACTGCGGGGCTAGCAGCAATGGCTGAACCAAACTCGAATATCGTCCCCACCAGTACTCGCGCGGCGCGACAGACGAACGTGCACGTCGAAGACGTGGACGAGGCAATCCTGCAAGCCCGCGCAGCTGCTGCTAAGGCCGGCTTTGACATGGAAAGGTCCGCGCAGTCGGACGAAGAGATCGACCGCGCGGCCCGGGAACGATGGGGACTGGCCAGCTTCGCCTACCGGCTGGAGGGGCTGGAAACTGCGGTGGAGGCCACCACGGTGGAGGAGGAGCTCAACGACATTCCGGGTGTACAGGCGGCAGTGGTGTACTCCACCGGCATGGCCTGGATCTCTGCCGAGGATCGGGTGACCCCTGCGGAAATCCAGGAAGTGCTGGAGCGACACAACCTGGATAGCTGGCTGACTGATTCCTCGCTACGCCGTCGGGCATCCCGGCTGGAAATTGAGGAAACGCGGCGGCGCATGCGGCGCCACGCCACAGCCCACCGGCGCGCGTGGGCGGCGGCCGAAAATCGTAAGCGGTGGGATGCCAACAAGGCGGAGTTCGAAAGGTTCCGCCGCAGCAACCCCTTCGATTCGACCGAGGGCCTGCACACCGCCCGCCAGTTGATCACCCGGATGCGACTGATCGTCGCGGTCGTGTTGGGCCTGCCCGTGGTGGTGCTGCAGGTTGTTCCCGCCTGGCAGTTTAACTACTGGCAGTGGGTGTGCTTGGCACTTGCGACCCCGGTTGTCACCTGGTGCGCTTGGCCGTTCCACCGCGCCTTCTTCGGAGGGCTAAGACGTAGACAATCGGCGCTGGACGGCGCCAGTTCCGTAGCGATCGTCCTGGCTTATCTGTATTCCGCATGGATGTTGATTTTCACCTCCGCGGGCGACGTGGGGTGGGAAAGCCACCAGGTGCTGCTGGCCGGTGTGTGGTCGGCGCGGCACATTCAAGGCGCGGTGTTCTTCGACGTGGCCTGCGGCGGAACGATTCTGTTGCTGTTTGGTCGACTGCTGTCCCGGCGCACGGCGTTGCGCTCGAAGTCGATGCTGTCCGTGCTGACGGTGCCTGCGGCTAAACAAGTGACCGTGGTTCGCAAGACGCGCAAGTCCAAGATGGAAAAGAAGGACATCCCGATCGCGGAGATCCGCACGGGCGACGACATCATCATCCCCACCGGCATGATGGTGCCCAGTGATGGCGAGATCATTAGTGGTAAGTCTCTGGTGGACATGGGTCCGGTCGGTGGCCTGCACCGTACCTTTGAGGTCTCCGTCGGCGATCGCATTTACGCCGGCGCCCGCAACCATGGTGCGGCGTTGAAGATGCGCGTGCATGCGACGGGCTCCTCCACGCGTTTGGCAGCGATGCACCAATGGGTGCGCGGTTCCGCGCTGGATGAGACGCGCCTGACGCAGCTGACGAACCGCACCGCGAGTCTGCTAGTGCCCTGGGCTTTTGGTCTGGCGGTCGTGGACTTTATTGCCTGGCTTGCAGTGACGAAGTCCTTCGATGCGGCGATGGCCACCGCCCTGTCGGTGCTGGCGGTCGTCGCGCCGGTCGCCCTGGCTCTATCGGCTCCGCTGGCGCTGCGCTTGGGGTTGTGGCGTGCTGCGACCTCCGGCGCCCTGCTGCGCGATACGGGCACCATTCACAAGCTCGCTGAGGTGGACGCCATCATCTTCAACCGCGTGGGCACCCTCACCGATGGGCCCATGCACGTCATTGGCGTTACGCCTTCCAAGGGGGAGAACCCGGACCTGATTCTGCGCGTGGCCGGCGCCCTGTCGCTGGAGTCCGAGCATGCCGTGTCCCAGGCCCTGGTGCGTGCCGACCGCGAGGCGCGCGATGCGGGCGCGGGCGGGGAGGAGACCCCCAACTGGCTGGACGTCGGCGAGGTGAAGATCACCAAGGACGGCACGTTCGAGGGCATGGTGGAGCTGCCCGTCGACGGCGAGATGCGCCACGTCAAGGCGCGTCTGTGGCGACCGCACGATCTGGGCGAGATCCGTGACCCGCACCTGGCTACCGCTGCTCTGGGCGGCGGGTCACCGGTCATCGTCAGCTGGAAGGGCAAGGACCGGGGAGTCATCAGCCTGGCAGATAGCTTCAAGGACGACGCCCCGGCCGCGATCGACCGGCTGGAGGATATGCAGCTGGAGACCTATATGCTCTCCCGCGATATTTACCCAGTGGCGCGACGCACCGCGAACTCCATTGGCATCTCCACCGTGCTGGCTGGCATCCCGCCGAACCGGAAGGAGGCCACAGTGCGCGGCGTGCACGCCATGGGTGTGCGCGTGGCCATGGTCGGCGACCGCGACGTGCTGGGGGCGCTGCGGGTCGCCGATGTGGGTATCCTCATGGCTTCGTCGAACCGCATCGACCCTACCGCCGCTGAGGTGGCGGACGTGGTGATGCAGCGCGAGGACGTCTCCGCCCTGCCGGAGCTGGTCAACCTGCTGCGCCACGTGCGCAACACCACTGACTGGAACGTGTGGCTGTCCTGGACCTATAACGCGATCGGCGCAACCCTGGCTGTTGCCGGTGTGCTTAACCCGCTGCTGGCGACGGTATTCATGCTGCTCAGCTCCACGCTGATCGAAAGCCGCAGCGCGCGTATTCTGCACCGTAATTACGCTCGGGGCACCCTGCGCCAGACCCATTCGTGGCAGGGCTGGGTGGCCCGCCGACGGGAAATCAGGGAGCTGCGAAAGCAGGAAAAGCAGCGCGCCGAGGCGATCTCCTTGGCTCGCGCCGAGGCCGCGGATGAGGAGCTTGAACAGTCCCAGGGCTAGCCGCGCTAGGCTGGTGGGTATTGCAAGCTAACCACCTTTGAGGTGGCGGGAAGGATTACTTCGTGTCTGTAACTGTCGATCCGCAGCAGCCCAACAACCATTCCAACGGCCGCGCTAGTGCCGAGGCTTTTGAGCGGGCTCGCACCCTCATCCCCGGCGGCGTGAACTCGCCGGTCCGCGCGTTTGGCTCGGTGGGTGGCACTCCGCCTTTCATCACCTCCGCGCAGGGATCCACGCTGAACGACATTGACGGCAACTCCTACGTGGATCTGTTCTGCTCGTGGGGACCGATGATCCACGGCCATGCCCACCCCCAGATCGTCGAGGCAGTGCGCGAAGCCGTGGGGCACGGCCTGTCCTTCGGCGCCCCGACCACCATGGAAGTGGACCTGGTGGAGGAGATCGTCCGCCGCACGTCCGTGGAAAAGGCTCGCCTGGTGAACTCCGGCACCGAGGCCACGATGTCCGCCATCCGTCTGGCGCGGGGTTACACGGGCCGCGACAAGATCCTGAAGTTCGAGGGCTGCTACCACGGGCACGTTGACTCTCTGCTGGTCGCCGCCGGTTCCGGTGTGGCTACTTTCGGCCTGCCGGATTCGCCGGGCATTACGAAGGCAGCTGCGGGCGATACCGTTGTGGTTCCTTACCGCGACGTCCAGGCCGTGGAGGACGCTTTTGCAGCCCACCCAGGCGAGATCGCCGCGATCATCGTCGAGGGCGCGCCGGGCAACATGGGCACCGTGAACCCGCAGGGCTTCAACGCGGAGTTGCAGCGCATTGCCCACGCTCATGGCGCGCTGCTGATCGTCGATGAGGTCATGACCGGCTTCCGCGTCAGCGAGTCCGGCTGGTTCGGCAAGGACGGCGTGGCTGGTGACCTGACCACCTTCGGCAAGGTTGTGTCCGGTGGTCTGCCGGCCGCGGCGTTCGGCGGAAAGGCGGAGATCATGGATCACCTCGCGCCGGTCGGTCCGGTCTACCAGGCAGGAACGCTGTCGGGTAACCCGGTCGCTGTCGCTTCGGGCTTGGCCTCTTTGAAGTTGGGGGACGCCGCCGCGTACCAGAAGCTCGACGAGAATGCCGAGGCGCTGGCAGGCATCCTGTCCGACGCTCTGAGCCAGGCCTCTGTCGCCCACAACATTCAGCGCGCAGGCAATATGTTGAGCGTGCGCTTCGCGGAAGGGGAGGGCACCAACTTCGCGGAGATGAAGGCCGCGGATACCTTCCGCTACCCGGCCTTCTTCCACGCGTTTTTGGATGCCGGCGTGTTCCCGCCGCCGAGCGTGTTTGAGACCTGGTTCGTATCCACTGCGTTGACGGACGCCGACTTCGAGAAGATCGCCGCGGCCGCTACCTCCGCAGCCCAGGCTGCAGCCGCCGCCCAGAAGTAGTTCAGGGCTCCGCCTAAAAGGCCTGTAAGAGGCCTCTAAAGCGGGGTTCGCCTTACTTGGGTTGGGGTGGTGGGCACTGTAAGCTAGGTGACCATGGCTACGATCGTTCACCTTGTACGGCACGGAGAAGTGCACAACCCGGATCGCATTCTCTACGGCCGTCTGCCTGGCTATCGACTCTCCGAGCGGGGGCGGAACATGGCGCACGCCACCGCGGTCGATCTCGTGGACCACGATGTGGTGTATCTGGCCGCCTCCCCACTCCAGCGGGCGCAGGAAACTGCCCGTCCTTTCGCGGAGAAGCTGGGTCTGGAGGTCCAGACGGACGAACGCATCATCGAAGCTGGCAACGACCTGCAGGGGCTCCACATCAAGGGCGTGCGCAGTGCGCTGTGGAACCCAAAGCGCTGGCCGATGCTGAAGAATCCCACCGTCCCTAGCTGGGGCGAGCCCTATCAGGAGATCGCCGACCGTATGTGGGAGGCCGTCGACGCCGCGCGCGAGAAGGCCCGCGGGCACGAGGCCGTTTTGGTCACCCACCAGCTGCCGATCGTGATGATCCAGCGCGATGCGCAGGGACTATCACTGGCGCACAATCCGGCTGATCGCCAGTGCGAGCTGGCCTCCGTGACCTCCCTGGTGTTCGACGGCGGGCAGCTGACTGACCTGTTCTATTCCGAGCCGGCGCAGGAGATTTAACAGTGCGCATTAAAACTACGACAGCAGCACTCGCGGTGTGCCTCATGGCCGGCGGTGCGGCGCTCGTTTCCTGCAGCGAGGAAAACACCGCAGGCACCAACGCAGTGGCCAGCGGCGGTAGCTTCGAGTTCGTTTCCCCCGGCGGGCAGACCAGCATCCACTACAAGCCGGAGGAGCGCAAGAAGGTTGCCGACTTCGCGGGCACCGACTTGAGCGGCGATGACGAGATCTCCCTGACCGACTTCGACGGTCAGGTTGTGGTGCTGAATGCCTGGGGGCAGTGGTGTGGCCCCTGCCGCAGTGAATCCGACGACCTGCAGCGGGTCCAGGAGAAGCTGGAGAAGCACGGTGGCGGAACCGTACTGGGTATCAATGTGCGCGACAACGTGAAGGAAAAGCCACAGGACTTCGTCAAGGACAACGGGATCACCTACCCGTCGATCTACGACCCGCCGTTCAAGACGGCTCTGGCGCTGGGTGGTGTACCAGCTTCGGTGATCCCCACAACCATCGTCCTGGATAAGCAGCACCGCCCGGCACATATCTTCCTGAAGGAAGTGACGGACAAGGAGCTGTGGGAGCAGGTCGAGCCGCTATTGAATGAGGACGAATAGATGATCCTTGCGGAGTCGATCGGAGAGTCCTTCGCGGATACGGCGGCCGCCGGTCCGCTGTTGCTCGCGTTGCTGGTCTCCGCACTCGCGGGCCTGGTTTCCTTTGCCTCGCCCTGCGTCATTCCATTGGTGCCCGGCTACATCTCCTATCTCGCCGGAGTCGTCGGCGCAGAGACAGAATTCACCCAGCAAGGCACGGTGGTCAAGGCCAAGCGTGGCCGAGTGGCCACTGCCGCATTGCTGTTCGTGCTGGGCTTTACCGTCGTGTTTGTGCTGGCCACGGCCACCGTCTTCGGTGTGATCAGCGCGCTGAGGCTTAACCAAGACCTGCTGATGCGCATCGGTGGCGGAGTGACGATTGCCATGGGTGTGGTGTTCTTGGGATTCATCTCCCCGTTGCAGCGCGATACGCGCCTGAGCCCCAAGCGCTGGACCACCATCGCCGGCGCGCCCCTGCTGGGCGGGGTGTTCGCCCTGGGTTGGACCCCGTGCCTGGGCCCCACACTGGCTTCCATCGTTTCGGTTTCCGCTGGCACTCAGGGCATGACCGCCGCCCGGGGCGTGATCCTGATCGTCGCTTATTGTCTGGGCCTCGGGCTACCATTCATTGTCGTGGCGCTGGGATCCTCCAAGGCGCTGTCGGGAATTAGCTGGCTGCGCAAGCACTCCCACACTATCCAGATGATCGGCGGCGCGATGCTGATCATCGTGGGGCTGTTGCTGGTCACGGGGCAGTGGGCGACATTTGTGGAATACATCCGAGAGGTATTTATCTCTGACAAGACCCTGCCGATCTAGAACCGAACCCATGCCGCCGGCCTGAGGGAACGGTCGCGGCTGAGCAGTGGGCGTCAATAAAGAACGAGAGAGCGAAAGTACGAAAGAGCAACCATGCTGACAACGATCCTTAGCTTGCCGAAGAAGGGCTGGCAGTGGCTCACGAAGATGAAGACGGCCCTGGTGCTGCTTTTCCTACTGGCGCTGGCCGCGATCCCGGGCGCGCTGCTGCCACAGCGGTCGCTCAACGAGGGCAAGGTTGCCGAATATATTGACGCCAACGGCAAGACCGCCGAAGTCTTCGACAAGCTGCAGCTTTTCGATGTTTTTAGCTCCTCGTGGTTTGTGGCGATCTACGTCCTGCTGTTCGTTTCCCTGGTCGGCTGCATCCTGCCGCGCAGTATCGACCACTACAAGGCGCTACGTTCTTCCCCGCCGCCAGCGCCGAAGCGCCTGGACCGCATGCCGTATCACTACTCCGGCACCGTCGACCAGTCCGTCGAGGACGTTCAGAAGTCCCTGCGCGAGGAGTTCAAGGGCTGGAACATCAACGAGGTCGACAAGGAAGACGACCGCGCCGGGGCATGGTCCATGTCGGCGGAGAAGGGCTACCTGCGCGAGGCTGCGAACCTGGTGTTCCACCTGTCGCTGGTGGGCATCCTCATTGCCGTGGCAGCGGGCAAGATGCTGTACTACGAAGGCCAGGTCATCGTGGTGGCTGGGACGGACAGTGAGCAGTCGCAGTTCTGCAACTCCGCCGTCTCCAACTACGATTCCTTCCGCAACGGCCCGGTGTTCGATGGCACGGGGTTGACTCCTTTTTGTGTGAATGTGAAGGACTTTAAGGCTGAATACCTGCCAAACGGCCAGGCTGTGGGCTTCGAGTCGAACATCGACTTCGCGGGCAAGGAAGATGCCTTCAAGCCGACGGAACAGTGGCAGCATAAGACGCTGCAGGTGAACCACCCCTTGCGTTTCCAGGGCAACCGTGTGTACCTGCAGGGCCACGGCTATGCGCCGACGTTCACAATCCAGTGGCCGAACGGCGAGAAGCGCACGGAGACGGTGCAGTTCCGCCCGGACGACATGACCTATTTCCTGTCCTCCGGTGCGGTGCGTTGGGACCCGCCCGCTGGTATGTACCCCGACCTGCAGGAACGCCGCAAGAATCAGATTTCCCTGCAAGGCCTGTTCGCGCCGTCGGCGGAGTGGACGGGACCGAAGGGCAAGATCCTTTCTTCCAACTATCCGGCGATGCGGGACCCGGCGGTTGCGATTGACGTCTACCGGGGCGATACCGGCCTGGACGGCGGGCGCAGCCAGAACATCTTTTCCTTGGATAGGGAGGCGCTGCACTCCGGCCAGATGCAGATGCTGGATCGCGTGAACCTGGAGAAGGGCGAGTCCGTCACCCTGGACGATGGCACAAAGATCACCTTCGACGGTGCCAAGGAGTTTGTGAACCTGCAGATCTCTAAGGATCCAACGACTACCTGGGTGTTGGTGTTTGCCGTGCTGATGCTCGCCTCGCTGGTCGGGTCCCTGGCCGTGAAGCGCCGCCGCTTCTGGGTGCGCATCACCCCGGAGGGTGAGGGCACGCTGATTCAGATCGCCGGACTGTCCCGCACGGACTCCGCCGGATGGGGTCGCGAGTTCAACCGCCGTGCCGAGCGCGTGCTGGGGCTGGAGGAAGAGGCCCTGGACGAGGACTACGACGTAGATTCCGCCGACTGGGAGGATGACGACAAGTGATTGTGGAAGGGCGCAAATAGGCGCTAGGCTGATACTTTGTAGCGAATTAACACTTTTCAGAAGGATTTTCGATGCAGATCGATCCGCAGCTATCCGAATTCTCCGACTTGGCCTTCCGCACAGCGGAGGCTTTGTACCTGCTGGCGCTCGCCGTCTCCCTGGTCTTCTACGGGATGGTTCGCGCAGGTGCGGACCGCCGCCGTCAGCGCGCAGAGGAGCTGGAGAAGCTGCAGGCGGAGCAGGCGACAAACGTGGCATCTCCCGCCAAGGTGGCCGTTGGCGCAGGTGCTGCGGGCGATGTGGCCGACTCGGATGTCGCCGATGCCGGTGAGGTCACTGGCGACGACATTGAGCCCGACTTTGCTTCCTTCGAGGCACAGCTGCCGGAGCGTCTGCGTTCCGAGAGTATCTCCAAGACCCTGGATCGCGCCGACAAGCTCGGCGGCATCACCCAGTCCCTGGTCTGGCTGGCCATCGCAATCCACGCAGTGTTTGTGATTCTGCGTGGCCTGGCCGCCAGCCGTTTCCCGTGGGGAAACCTCTTCGAATACGTCGGCGTGGTCACCCTGTTCGCCATGATCATCGCGGCCTCGATGGTTCGTCGGAAGGCCATGCGCGTCATGTGGCCGTGGATCCTGACCCCGGTCGTTGGTCTATTGTTCTACGCGGGAACCAAGCTGTACGCGGAGACCGCCCCGGTGGTTCCGGCGTTGCAGTCTTACTGGTTCATCATCCACGTATCCGTGGTCTCTATTGGCGCCGGCATTGGCTTGATCTCCGGCGTGGCTTCCCTGATGTACCTGCTGCGTCACGCGAACCCGAAGGGCGAGGAAAAAGGCTTGCTGGGCACTGTTGCCGCCCCGTTGCCGGAGGCCACCAAGCTGGATACCCTGGCCTATCGCACTGCCGTGTGGGCGCTGCCGATCTTCGGTCTGGGCGTCATCTTCGGCGCTATCTGGGCGGATGCCGCCTGGGGTCGTTTTTGGAACTGGGATCCGAAGGAGACCGTCTCCTTCATCACCTGGATCCTGTACGCCGCCTACCTGCATGCCCGCGCCACCCCGGGTTGGCGCGGCCCGAAGTCCGCGTGGATCAACGTTTTTGCTTTCGCGACGATGGTCTTCAACCTTTTCTTCATCAACATGGTGGTCTCTGGCCTGCACTCTTACGCCGGCCTGAACTAATCGCCAGGGGGTAGCGTGAGCAGATTTTCTACCGTCCTCGTCACTGGCGGGGCGGGCTTCATCGGTGCAAACTTCGTCCACCGCACGTTGGAGACCAGGCCGGATGTCAAGGTTCTTATTTTTGACGCCCTCACGTACGCAGCCAATCCACTGAATCTGCGCACGGACGATGGCACCCCGCTGGAGGTTGTCTATCCGGGGCGGGTGGAGTTTATCGAAGGTGACGTGGCGGACGCGTCGGCTTTCCGGGCAGCCCTGGAGCGGGCGATTGTGATTGCCGAGCCTGTAGGGTCTGTGGGAAGCAAAGGCACTGCCGAGCTCCAGCAGTCCGCCGCCGACCGGGTGGCGATCGTGCACTTTGCGGCGGAGAGTCACAACGATAACTCCTTGGCCACGCCCGCGGTCTTCGCCCGCAGCAACGTGGAGGGCACCCTGAACGTCGCCCAGGCGGCCGCTGACTTCGGGGTGCGCCTGCACCACATTTCCACCGACGAGGTCTTCGGCGACCTCGCCCTGGACGATCCGAATCGCTTCACTGTGGACACTCCATACAACCCCTCTTCGCCCTATTCGGCGTCGAAGGCGGCGGCGGATCACTTCGTCCGCGCCTTTGTGCGTTCGCGGGGGCTAAAGGCCACGATCTCCAACTGCTCGAACAACTACGGCCCGCGCCAGCACCCGGAGAAGTTCATCCCCCGCCAAATCACGGGGCTGATTGAGGGACATCGTCCTCGCTTGTATGGCACGGGGGAGAACGTCCGCGACTGGATCCACGTAGACGATCACAACGACGCTGTCTGGGCGATCCTGGATTCCGGCGAGCTGGGGCAGACCTACCTCATCGGCGCGGAGGGGGAGCGCTCTAACCTACAGGTCGTGCAAGACCTGCTGGGGCTCTTCGGCCGTCCAACAGATGACTTTGTGCACGTCACCGACCGTCCTGGCCACGATCGCCGCTATGCGATTGATCCCAGCAGCATTGCCGAACTCGGGTGGCAGCCACGCTTCACGGACTTCGCCTCCGGGCTTGCCGAAACGGTGGAATGGTACCGCCGCAATGAAAAGTGGTGGGTTGAGTCCAGGGCGGCGTCCGAAAAGAAATACCGCGACAACGAACGCGAGATAGACCCCCGTAAGCAGGGAAGGCTTGACTAACTTAGTAAACCCTATGTAAGATTCGGCTAACTGTAGCGTTCGCTGAACCTGACATTAAAGGGAAGAATGGCAAAGAATCGCATTAAGATGCTCGCCGCGCTGGTGGCGGTGGGCATGTCCGTAGCGGCATGTGGCTCTACGGAAGACAACGGCACCTCCAACAACCTGAATAGCGAAAACTCGATCACTATCGAGGACAACAACGGCGAACTGCAGGTGCCTAAGAACCCGAAGTCCGTGGTTGCACTGGACAACCGCAGCTTCGAGATCCTTAACGAGTGGGGAGTGGAGCTGACCGCAGCGCCGAAGAAGCTGGTCCCGGCGAGTGTCACCGACTACAAGGAAAACGAGGGAATCAAGGACCTCGGCAACCACAAGGAGCCTGACTTCGAGGCCCTAGTGGCAGCCCAGCCGGACCTGGTGATTAGCGGCCAGCGTTTCTCGAGCCACGACGAGGAGATCAAGAAGCTGGTCCCGGACGCAGCCGTTGTGGAGCTGGAGCCCCGCGAAGGCAAGCCCCTGGACGAAGAGCTGATCCGCCAGATCACCACCCTCGGTGAGGTCTTCGACAAGAAGGACGAAGCCGAAAAGATGGTGAAAGACTTCAAGGGCGCGAAGGAGCGTGCGAAGAAGGCCTACGACAAGCTGGATGGCGGTAAGAAGGTCATGGCCGTCAACGTCTCCGGCGGAGAAATCGGCTATGTTGCGCCGCACGTCGGTCGCGTATGGGGGCCGGTGTTCGACTGGCTGGGAATGGATCCGGCGCTGAAGGTTGACAACGCCTCTAGCAACCACGAGGGCGATGACATTTCCGTCGAGGCTATCGCGAAGGCGAAGCCGGACTGGATGCTGGTGCTAGACCGCGACGGTGCAATCAACGCCGACAAGCCGGATTATTCCCCGGCCGCGGATGTGATCAAGCGCGCCGATGCGCTGAAGGGTGTGCCGGCGCTGAAGGACAACCACGTCCTGGTGGCACCGCAGGATACGTACATCAACGAGTCGATTACGACGTACACCGAGATCCTGAACTCCCTGGCAGATGCCTTCGAGGGGAAGAAGTAACACACTAGAACTAGCACGCGAGAACGCTACAGAAAGTGGATTGACCAGCCGAAAATGACTGCTCAGAGCACTACGTCACCCGAGGTTCACGACGAACCTCGGGTTGCGCGTACCCGGGGAAAGCTCGTCGACTGGAAGTTCCTGGTTGCCGCGGCGGTTGTCGGGGCGCTGCTGGTTGCCAGCCTGCTGGTCGGTGAGTACGACGTGTTCAACGCGCACGACGGCATCGACATGTTTTCGATCACTCGCGTACCGCGCACCATAGCCCTGGTGTTGGCGGGCGCGGCGATGGCGATGTGCGGTCTGGTGATGCAGATGTTGACGCAGAACCGCTTCGTCTCTCCGACCACCACCGGCACCACAGAATGGGCGGGCTTGGGTCTGCTGTTCGTGATGATCGTCTTCCCGGGCGCGACCGTAATGGGGCGAATGGTCGGCGCAGTGGTGTTCTCCTTCGTCGGCGCGATGGTGTTCTTCTTCTTCCTGCAGCGAGTATCGCTGCGTTCCTCCCTGATCGTGCCGATCGTGGGAATCATGCTGGGCGCAGTCGTCTCTGCGGTATCCACTTTCGTTGCCCTGCAGACGGACATGCTGCAGCAGCTGGGCGTGTGGTTTGCGGGCAGTTTCACCTCGGTCTATAAGGGCCAATACGAGGTGCTGTGGGTGGTGCTGCTGGTCGTGGTGGGCGTGTTCCTACTGGCTGACCGGCTGACCCTGGCTGGCTTGGGCGAAGACTTCGCTACCAGTGTGGGCATGAACTACCGGCGGATCGTGCTGGTCGGTACCGTGATGGTGGCCATCGCCGTGGGTGTGGTGACCGTCGTGGTGGGCAACCTGCCTTTCCTGGGATTGATCGTGCCGAATATCGTCTCGATGATCCGCGGTGATGACCTGCGCAGCAACCTGCCGTGGGTGTGCCTGGTGGGTATCGCCACCGTGGCCGCGTGTGACCTGCTGGCCCGCACTCTGATTTCGCCTTTCGAGATCCCCGTCTCCGTGGTGTTGGGCATCGTCGGCGCCGTGGTGTTCGTTGTGCTGATTGTGAGGAACCGCTGATGGCTAACCGAACCCTCGAGCGCTTGGTGCCGCAGCGCCTGCTTTCCGGAGTGTCCGACCGTTCGTCGGGCGCGTTTCCCACGCAGTCCGCGGCGGCGAAGTACTGGGTGATCCTGGGGATCATCGTCGTGCTGGGTGTGGCCTCCGCGGTGGGGCTGCTGGCGTACGGCAACCCGATGCCTTTTGGCTCGCGTGGGTTCTGGCTGCTGGCGGAGCGCCGCATGAACGCGGTGATTGCTATCGCCATCGTCGCGGTCGCCCAGGCCGTGGCCACGGTGGCTTTCCAAACGGTGACGAACAATCGCATCATTACTCCGTCGATCATGGGCTTCGAGTCGCTGTATGTTGCCATCCACACCTCCACCGTGTTCTTCCTGGGCGGAAGTGGGCTGGTGGAGGCCCGCACCATGACTACCTACATTGTTCAGCTGGTCCTCATGGTCGGGTTTGCCCTGCTGCTGTATTCCTGGTTGCTGACCGGCAAGAACGCGAACATGCACGCGATGTTGCTGGTGGGCATCGTTATCGGGGCAGGCTTGGGGTCGGTGTCTACCTTTATGCAACGCTTATTGACGCCCAGCGATTTCGACCTGCTGACCGCCCGACTATTCGGATCGGTGAATAACGCGGAGCCAGAGTACTTTCCGATCTCTATCGCCCTAGTGGCCGTGGCCGCGAGCGCGCTGCTGCTGATGTCCCGCAAGCTCAATGTGCTGGCGTTGGGGCGCGATGCGACAACGAACCTGGGCATTAATCACCGCGGGCAGTCGCTTGCGGTGTTGATCTTGGTCGCAGTGTTGATGGCTGTGTCCACTGCGCTTGTCGGGCCGATGGCATTCCTGGGCTTCCTGGTGGCAACTCTGGCTTATCAGTTCGCCGGTACCCCGGATCACCGTTACGTCTTCCCGATGGCCATCGCCACGGCATTCTTCGTGCTGGCGGGTGCGTACTTTGTGATGAATCACATCTTCTACGCCCAGGGCGTGGTTTCGATCATCATTGAGCTCGTCGGCGGATCCGTGTTCCTCTACGTCATCCTCAGAAAGGGGCGACTGTGATCAAGCTATCCGAGGTGGCCAAGAAATATAGCGACGCCACCGGCTCCGGCGCCCACATTGGTCCCGCGAACCTGGAAATCCCCGCGGGCGGCGTGACCTCCCTAATCGGGCCCAATGGCGCGGGCAAGTCCACCCTGCTGACGATGATGGGGCGGCTGCTGGATCTGGATGAGGGCACCATCGAGGTCGCCGGCTTCGACGTGAGCACCACCAAGTCGAAGGACCTGGCGAAGGTGCTGTCGATCCTGCGCCAGGAGAACCACTTTGTCACCCGACTGACCGTCCGCCAGCTGGTGGGCTTCGGCCGCTTCCCGTACTCCAAGGGGCGGCTGACGCGGGAGGACGAGGGCATCATCTCCACCTACATCGACTTCTTCAACCTTCGGGAGTTGGAGAATCGCTACTTGGATCAGCTGTCCGGCGGGCAGCGCCAGCGTGCCTATGTGGCGATGGTGCTATGCCAGGAGACCGACTATGTGCTCTTGGATGAACCGCTGAACAACCTAGACATTGCACACGCAGTGCAGATGATGAAGCACCTGCGCCGGGCGGCCTCGGAGTTCGGCCGCACCATCATTGTGGTGCTGCATGACATTAACTTCGCAGCGAAGTATTCCGACCACATTTGTGCGGTCAAGGATGGGCAGATCGCCCAATTCGGCACCCCGGCAGAACTGATGAATGATGAGCTGCTGAGCGACATCTTCAACACCCCCGTCACCGTCGTCGACGGCCCGGATGGGCCGATGGCCTGCTACTTCTAGGACGCTGCACAACCTTGCCGTTGGTTGTCCGGTAGCGCCGCTAAAGTAGAGGCCATGACTGAAAACACTCCGTGCACCGAAGAACTACTGGCTGCCGCTGAACCCGGCAGCATCGTGGATCTGCCCATCCCCGGAGCATGGGCGTACGTGCCCAAGGTGCATGGTGACGGTCGCGGGAGTTTCCACGAAAGCTTCAAGGCAGAACTGTTTGGCCAGAAGCTGGGATATCCGTTCGAGGTCGCACAGGGCAACCTTTCGCGTTCTTCCCGCGACGTAGTGCGCGGGATTCACTTGGCGGATGTCCCCCCGGGGCAGGCGAAATTCGTCAGTTGCCTGTCGGGTGCCATCACGGACGTCCTGGTGGACGTGCGCGTGGGCTCGCCGACGTTCGGCCAGTACATCACCGTAGAACTGTCGGCCGAGAACAACGTCAGCGTGTACGTGCCCCTGGGGGTGGGCCACGGGTTCCGCGCACACGATGACCAGACGACCGTGAACTACTTGGTTACCGAGGCTTACAACCCGCAGAGGGAATACGGGATCGACCCGTTTGACGCCGATTTGGCTGTCGCGTGGGGCGTCCCTAAGAAACAAGCCGTGCTGTCCGACAAAGATAAAGAGGCACCTAGCCTCAGCGAGGTGCGCGACCGACTGCCCCAATACCGCGAGGTCAGGGCGTGGGAGGCGCAGCTGCGCGCGGACTGGGCCGAGGCCTTGCAAGAGGCCGAGCAGTGGGAAGGCGCACAGGGGGAAAACAGCTGATGAAGGGCATCATCCTCGCCGGGGGAACCGGTTCGCGGCTATGGCCGATCACGCAGGGCGTGTCCAAACAACTGGTGCCCGTGTACGACAAGCCGATGATCTACTACCCGCTGACCACCCTGATGTTGGCGGGGATTCGCGACATCCTGGTGATCACGACGGGCGCGGATGCACAGCAGTTCCGCGGGCTGCTGGGCGATGGCTCGCAGTTCGGCGTGCGGATCAGCTACGCGGTGCAGGACCAGCCGAACGGCCTGGCCGAGGCCTTCATTGTGGGCGAGGACTTCATCGGGGACGACTCGGTGGCGCTCGTGCTGGGCGACAACATCTTCTACGGCACCGGCCTGGGAACCCAACTGCGACGCTTCCACAACCCCAACGGCGGGGCGATCTTTGCTTATTGGGTTGCGGAACCTGAGGCCTATGGAGTGGTGGAGTTCGACCGCGAAGGCACCGCTCTGAGCCTGGAAGAAAAACCGGCTGAGCCGAAGTCCAACTACGCCGTGCCGGGGTTGTATTTTTACTCCAACGACGTGGTGCGCATCGCCAAATCCCTGGAACCCAGCGACCGCGGGGAGCTAGAAATCACCGACATCAATCGTCGCTACCTGGCCGAAGGGCGCTTGCACGTGGAGGTGCTGCCACGCGGAACCGCCTGGCTGGATACCGGGACGGTGGATGACCTGGCCGCCGCCGGCGACTTTGTCCGCGCGGTTGAGCAGCGCCAGGGGCTGAAGATCAGCTGCCCGGAGGAAGTCGCCTGGCGGCTCGGATATATCGACGATGCGGAGTTGGGTGAATCCGCACGCAAGCTGGGCAAGAGCGCCTACGGGCAGTACCTCGGCGCGCTGCTGAAGCGTGGGAAAGAGCGTTAGAAGCACATGGCTATTTCGATTGAGACGATCCCGGAGATGGTGGCGCGGACGTGGCGCGACCTGGAATGGACCGGCCAGCGCGTGCCGAAGCAGGGGATCGACCATGCGGTGGTGATCCTCGACGGGCTGCGTTCCAAGGAATACGAGCTCAATGACATGCTGCCCGAATCCGTGGTGGTGCGTGTGCCCTTCGAAGAGGAATACCGCACCCAGGCGATGCTGGAATCCTCCCTCATCGCGCAGCTTTTCCGCCGCACTAAGGTGCGCGTGCCGGGGACGGTGCGGCAGGCCTATGCGCGGGGGACTTTCAACACCGCCGAGCCCGTGATGCTGACGATGCAGACCGAAGTGCTGGGCCAGCCCCTTAGCGCCGAGCTGTGGCAGAGCTTGTCCGCCAGCCAGCGCGCGTGGGTAGCCGAACAACTGGGCAGCCTGCTGGCGACCATGCATGCCTTCGACCCGGACGTGCTGCCCATCAGCCGGGTGGATTCCTGGTGGTCCGACGGCGCTGCGACGAGCACCCTGAACCGCGTTCCGCGCACCCTGCCCGGCAAGCTGGAGTTGATGAAGCAGCGCGTGGTGGAGGTCGTTGCCCCGCACCTATCCGCGGCGGAAATCGACTTCGTTGAGCGCGTATTCGCCCAGGTAGACGACATGCTTGCCCGCCCGTACCAGCAGCGCGCCCTGAACCACGGCGAACTGCATGAAGATCACATGCTGTGGACGGCCGAGGGCGGCGTGGGAGTGATCGACTTTTCCGACATGACCGTCGGCGACCCCGCCCTGGACTACGCGCACTTCGCCGGTATTTCGCCCAGCCTGCCGGGGATGGTCTACGAGCAGGCCATCATTCAGCACGAGCAGCGCCGCCAAGCCCCCGCCGTGCCGGGAGTACCGCCGCCGATGCCGGGGCCGCTGTATCGCGCGCCGGGTGGTGGGCGCACATCAGAAAGCACCGAGGATACGGATGTTCTGCGCCGCGCGGCAGTCTACAAGGACTGGGACAACATCTTCCTGCTGATCGACCACTATCGCACGGGCCGTTCGCCGCGGGTGGAGCTGCTCTAGTTACGCTCCGTCTTTCGGATCCTGCGCGTCTCGTTCGTTGTCGCGCTTGTCGTAGCCGCGCGCTTCTCGCCGCTGCTGCTCGCGGAGTTCCTGGCGCCGCTTACGCTCGGCCTCCTCGGCCTCTTTGGCTTCCTGCGCGCGCCGCTTCTTGAAGCGCTCTTTCTCGATGTTCCACAGAAAGTCCGGATCGTCGTCCGGCCCCTTGTGGGTGATTTCTTGCGACTTTTTCTTCGTGACGCCCCTACGGCCGAACGGCGAACCATTCCCCCAGGTCTGTGGCCCGAATGCCTTCCACAGCAGCACAATCGTGACGATGACCAAGAAGAAAAGCAAAAGTCGACCCATGCCGATCATCCTAGTGGATAGGCTCTGAAATGCCGGTGGAACAGACTCGTGATTACCCCAAGCCCCTGGGGTAAACGTAGGGTTAGGTGCGTGACTAACGATGATGTGAACCCGAAGAACAACAGCGCGGCAGAGGATACAAGCACTGTGGCTGACACTGCTGTTGCTGGCGATGAGGGCGTCAAGAAAAAGGACGAAGGGAACCTGGACAAGGGCAAGGCAGTCCGCGATGTGGCGCTGTACGCATTCCTGCGCCTCCTTCTGTTCCTGGTGCTGACGTTCATCATTCACTCGATCGTGATTCTGCTGGGCATGGCGAACTACTTCCCGCTGCTGCTGAGCATGACGTTGGCGCTGATCCTGGCTCTGCCGTTGTCCATGTTTATGTTTAAGGGACTGCGACTGCGCGTGACCGAGCAGGTGGCTCGGTGGGACGCCGACCGTAGGGCTCACAGGCAGGGTCTCCGCGACCAACTGCAGGAGCGCCTGGACGACTAGACTCGCTGCCATGAACGGCAAACCGCAGGACGTGGTGGTGTGGAGGGTTTGGCCCGGCAGATCGAGGACAATGTCCGCTTCCGCGGGGTGGCCTTCGGTCCGCGGCCTACGTAGCCAGCAATGCGGCGATGAACTGCAGGAGCGACCATAGCAGCATGCCTCGCCCCAACAATCCCAGCACGGGGATGAGGTCCTTGCCTTGAGCGCCACCTGTCACGGGACGGGCAGCGATGAAGAACAGGGGAGTAGCCAGCAGGGCTAGCAGCCCCCACCAGTGGCCGATGCTGATGCCGACGGTGACGATCACGGCCAGGGAAACCAGCCCCACCCACAGGCGGCGGGTGTTCGCGTCCCCCAGGCGAACGGCCAGGGTGATTTTTCCGCTTACCGAATCGGTGGGGATGTCGCGCAGGTTGTTGGCCAGGTTCACGGCACTGGAAAGGCTACCGACAGAGATAGCCAGCAGGACTCCGCGCCAGCTGATGCTACCGCTTTGAGTGAACTCCGTGCCGAGCACAGCGACCAGGCCGAAGAACACGAACACCGCGACTTCCCCCAGCCCTCGGTAGCCGTAGGGGTTCTTGCCGCCGGTGTAGAACCATGCGCCAGCGATGCACGCGGCTCCGACGAGGATCAACCACCAGGCACTCAGCACGCTTAGGGCGATGCCGGCGACCGCTCCCACGCCGAAGGAAGCAAACGCCGCATACTTGACCTTCTTCGGCTCCACGAGCCCACTGCCGGTCAGGCGAAGTGGGCCGGAGCGATCATCGTCCGTCCCCTTGATGCCATCGGAGTAGTCGTTGGCGTAGTTCACGCCTACGATCATCGCCAGGGCAACCACCCCGGCCAGCACTGCGCGCAGGGGGTTTGCTGCCCCCACCAGCGCGGCCGCAGCGGTGCCGGCCAACACGGGGGCGACAGCGTTGGCCCAGGTGTGTGGGCGTGCTCCTTCGAGCCACTGGGCTGGTGTCGCTCCGGGGTACTGCTTGGTCGTGGAGGTCATGGTCCGCCTTTCTGGGGCTTATGTGGCTAGGGGTGCCTAGCAAACCTCTTCATTCTAGTCTTCCCCCGCAGACGCATGTTCACGCAGCATCGCTGCTGCCCGTTGCCGATCGATCTTTCCTGGGCCGATAGTCGGCAGTTCGTCAACGGCCCACGCGCGCCGGGGGAGTAGGCCCCGTCCCACGCGTCCGCGCATGGACTCGCGCACTTCCGTGGTGATCTCAGTGGTACTTTCACCGCTATCGCCTTGCAAGACAACGAGCGCTCCGATTGATTCCCCAAACTCTGGGTGTTCCGGATCTTTCACGCCCGCCGCGAAGGCCAACTGCGCCCCGGGAACGTGCTGGCAAACTGCCTTTTCCACTTCCTCGGGAAGCACCTTGTAGCCTCCGGTATTGATTGCCCCGTCGGCCCGCCCCAGGATCTGCAGTTTGCCGTCGTCCAGCATCCCAATGTCGGAGGTTAAATACTCTCCCGGCGCCGGAAAAACCTCTGCAGCGACTGCCGCGTCGACGTTGCGATATCCCGCTGCCACCATGGGGCCGGTGATCCGCACGCGCCCGGCTCCGCGCTCGTCCGCGTTGTCGATGCGAACCTGCGTACCCGGCAGGCACTGGCCGTTGTACACCATGCCGCCCGCTGTTTCGCTGGAGCCGTAGGTTAGTGCGATGTGAGCCCCTGCTTCTGCCATTTTCTTTATGACGCCCCCACGCGCCGCCGCGCCACCGACCAGCACGCAGGTGTAGTGTGTCAGTGCCTGCACGGCGGCGGGGTCTGCAGCAATTCTTTCTAACTGCGCCGGTACGAGGGATGTATAGAGGTCCACGCCCGGGTATGCCTCCGCCAAAGCCCGCGTGTCTGCCGCAAATCCGGTGGCGCTAAAAGGGGTGTGTTCCAGCAAGTTCCGCGCCGCCAGCGGGGCGTAGCCTGCTCGCAGACTACGCAGCATCACTTGCAGCCCGGCGATGTGATGCGCTGGCAGTGTGAGTAACCAAGCGCCGGGTGCGCCGGAGAATTCTCTGTCGAGGAAAGCCTCGGTGGCGCGGGCGCTTGCTGTGAGTTGCCGTGGCCCCAGCAGCGCACCTTTCGGTGTGCCAGTAGAACCGGAGGTGCAGGCGATGAGGGTTCCGGGCGCCATGGCGTCTGCTTCCTTAGAGCTACCCGCACGCATCTGTTCCGGCAGGTCAGGGCAGGTGCTGCGCCAGTCTGTCGGGAGGGGGAGCAGCGCGACCTCCTCTGCGAGAAGGCGCTTCAGTGCAGTCAGAGAGGAAGCGAAGAGTTCGGGTGATTCTGCGCTGATGACAGTCGGCTGCAAGGGGAGGAGGGCGACGGTTCCGGTCATGTTGACCAATGTACAACCCGCGCCGGATAGCTCAGTCTGAACGGTGCTGCAGGTGTTAGTCGGCGTGCAGGCCGAATTCCTGCACTCGCTTCACCGTGGATTCCAATTCCGCCGGACCTGGGAGGCGCTTGTGTACTGCGAGGAAGCTTGCCTGAATGTCCTGACGGGTGGCGGGGGTCTTCCCCGTGTCGATCAGGTAGGCGAGGATATCTAGGTAAGACGGGCTGCGGGTGTCCAAGGCGTTCAAGAAGGGGGTCGGGAGGTCACGGTTTGCTTTGAGGTAGATGCGGTATTCCTCCGGGAGGGGGAGGGTATCGTCTGCCGTATGGTCGTGTGCGGTGGTGGCTGGGTCGGGGACCTCTGTGTTGTCTAGCGTCCGGAGCTTCGCCCGGAGCTGAGTGAATGGGTTGAACACGATGCGCGCTCTCCTTCCTGGTCTCAAATCGTGAAGTATTTAAAGCTAGAACATAGGGTAGTTAACAACAGTGGGGAACGTCAAGCATTTTTTGTGCCCACCTTATTGGGGATTTGAGGAAGAAATGCGCAAACCCCGCAGAGAGGGTTAGCAACCCTGTCTGCGGGGTAAAAGAAGCGAACTTGAGGGTCTAAGCGCTTACTTGGAGCCCGGCCACTGCGTAGTTGGCGCCTCGGGGTCCGCAGGATTCGTATTGCCGCCGTTGGTGTTGGACTCAAAGGAGTTCTTTACCGGCTGGGCATTGCCAGTGTTCGTGCCGCCCGTGGCGCCAGAGGCACCATTGTTGCCACTGGTGCCGGTGTTGCTAGGAGCACTGCTGGTGCCGGTAGCGCTGGTAGGAGTGGGGCTATTCCACTGACCGTAATTAGTGGTGGATCCAGCGTTGGAGCTAAAGGGGTTGTTATTCGTCTGCTGCCCACCGGAAGTGCTGAAAGAGTTGCCGGTGGAGTTACTGAAGGTGTTGCCAGCCGGGGCGCCTGCCGAGCTAAAGCTGGAGTTATTCGGCGCGAAAGGCTGGTTGCTATAAGCAGTCTCGGTGCTCTTCGCTTCCTGTTCCTTACGTGCCTTGCGGGCGCGGAAGGGCGTCATAAACAGGTAGTCCAAACTGTAGGTGCCAGCGCCGTGAGCTGCCAGAGCGAGGCCCGCGGCGCCCAGAATACCGACGAGCTCCCACCCGCCGTCAGCGATGAAAATACCCTTGCCCCAGTGGGCAAAGCCGAAGGCGAAAGCCATCTGGATAAAAAGCAGCGGGCCGATGATGCGAACTAGCAGGCCCAGGATCAGAAGTACGCCACCGGCGAGCTCGAAATACGTCGCGACCTGCGCGGCGATGTTGGCCGAGGGTACGCCCATGCCCTCGAAAGATTTCGCGGTGCCCTCGATCGTCCAGGAGTTGTACTTCTGCCAACCGTGTGCGACTAACACCACACCCACCAGGATGCGGGAGATCAGAATGCTGACGTCCTTAAAAATGTTCATGAAAATAACGCTACCAATTAACCAGCACCATGGCCTGGCAAAAGTGTTCGTCTGGTGGTAGGCCTCCCGGACAGCCCCGCTAGTAGTAATACGGGAAGTCGTCCCAGTTCGGCTCGCGCTTTTCCAGGAAGGCCTCCTTGCCCTCGACCGCCTCGTCGGTCATGTAGGCCAGGCGCGTGGCCTCACCCGCGAAGACCTGCTGGCCCATCAGCCCATCGTCGGTGAGGTTGAAGGCGAACTTCAGCATGCGTTGCGCTGTTGGGGACTTGGTGTTGATCTTTCGCGCCCACTCAATGGCGGTGTCCTCCAGGTCCGCGTGGTCCACTACCCGGTTAACGGCGCCCATCTGGTGCATGGTTTCGGCGTCGATGGCCTCGCCGAGGAAGAAGATCTCGCGGGCGAACTTCTGGCCCACCTGCTTGGCCAGGTAGGCGGAGCCATAGCCTGCATCGAAGGAGCCCACGTCGGCGTCCGTCTGCTTGAACCTCGCATGCTCGCGGGAGGCGAGAGTTAGGTCGCACACCACGTGCAGGCTGTGCCCGCCCCCAGCAGCCCAGCCGTTAACCAGGCAGATCACAACCTTCGGCATCGTGCGGATTAAGCGCTGCACCTCCAGGATGTGCAGGCGGCCGCCCTCGACCTTCGCGCGAGCTTCGTCCACCCCTTCTGCGCCAGCGGCGGCTACGTCGTCGTTGTGCTCGGTGGCGTACTGGTAACCGGAACGGCCACGGATGCGCTGATCGCCGCCGGAGCAAAACGCCCAGCCGCCGTCCTTCGGGGACGGCCCGTTACCGGTCAGCAGGATCGTGCCGATATCCGGGGTGCGGCGCGCGTGATCCAGCGCCCGGTACAACTCGTCGACGGTGTGTGGACGGAAGGCATTGCGCACCTCAGGGCGGTCAAAGGCGATGCGCACAATGCCGTTGGCGCGGCCCTCGCCGACGTGGCGGTGGTAGGTGATGTCCGTGAAGTTGTCTACGCCCGGCACATCGACCGGGCGCCACAGCTCGGGGTTAAAGGGGTTGCTGCTGGAGTTCGTCATGCCCGCTATTCTATCGGCCGACCTCTTTTGGCAAGGTAGGAAGCATGTATAGCCCTTCTACTTTCGTACTGCCGCCGCTCGCCGATCTTGAGGAGCGCGCGGAGGTAGTTGCCTTACCGATGCGGGTGCCCTTCCGTGGTGTGGCTACCCGCGAGGCTCTTCTTATTGACGCCCCGTCCCAGTGGGCAGAGTTCGCCCCCTTCCCGGAGTACGAGCCGGCCGAGTCCTCCCTGTGGCTGCGCTCGGCAATCCACTTTGGCTATGGTGGTGGCGATATCGGTGGCGGCACAGATCTTTCCGAACGCTGGGTGCCCGTGAACGCGACCATTCCAGCGGTCGATGCCGCAGCCGATCCGGGAGTGATCGATGACCTCATGGCTCGCTACCCCGGATGCACCACGGTGAAGATCAAGGTGGCGGAGAAAACCGCCCTGGCCAAGGATCCTGCAGCCAGTATGCGTCAAGACATTCAGCGCGTCCGCGCTGTCCGCGAGTGGTACGCCGAACAGGGAGTAGTCGCGCCGCGGATCCGCATGGATGCCAATGGCGGGTGGACGGTCAGTCAAGCCCTCGAGGTGGTGGAAACGCTGGCCGCAGACGGTCCGCTGGACTACGTGGAACAGCCATGCCCCAGCACCGCAGAGTTGGCGGAGGTGCGCCAAAGCCTCATGCGCCGCGGCCTGTTTGTCCGCGTTGCAGCGGATGAGGCCATTCGAAAGAGTGGGGATCCGCTTGCGGCCGTGCGGGAGGTCACGGAGGCCGGAGCCTGCGATGTTGCGGTGCTTAAAGTTCCTCCCCTGGGCGGCGTAGATCAGCTGCGCAGAGTGGCCACGGAAGTGGCCGAGCGGGGGATCTCCATCACGGTGAGTTCTGCACTAGATACCGCGGTGGGGCTCGGGGCAGGGCTGCAAGCGGCGGCCAGCCTGTTCTACGTCGACGACGACGGAATGGTCGCCGAACCCAATGCCGCTGGCCTGGCTACGGGAACTCTGTTTGAAAGTGACCTCGCCGAGCGGCAGATCGTCGACGGTCGCATCCAAGCTTGTGCCGTGGCTCCCGATTCGGATCGCCTGGCCGAGTTCCGAGTTACCGGCGAGCGTCGGGATTGGTGGATGGATCGCCTGCGTGCTGCGTATCGCATTCTGGAAAGCCAGGAGGCGCTTTAACACTGTCCGAGGCAAGGTTGTCCGGGGCGGAAGGTAGATTGTGGAACTGTGACTAACACCGATAGGACTAACTCTGAAGGTTCCTCCCAGCGGTTCGCCGCTGCGCTAGCCAGCCCTGTCGCCGTGCGGGCGGGTCTGGTTCTGGTCGACCAATTGATCCGCAGCGGGGTGCGCGAGGCCGTGCTGTGCCCAGGGTCGCGCAATTCCCCGCTGAACCTCGCTTTCGTGGAAGCCGAAAGAGTTGGACGGGTCCGGCTGCACGTACGCACCGACGAGCGTTCGGCGGCTTTTTTGGCTCTCGGGTTGGCCAAGGTGGCGCGCCAGCCGGTGCCGGTTGTGATGACGTCCGGCACCGCCGTGGCCAATTGCCTACCGGCGATGGTGGAAGCCACGCTGTCCGGAGTTCCACTGTTGGTGCTGTCGGCCAATCGACCACTTTCGATGGTGGGGACGGGCGCGAACCAAACCATTGACCAGGCGGAGCTCTTTGGTAGCCATTCCGTATGCACTCTGAACACGGGGGAGCTGGCGCTGGAAGGCCGCGCGGCCGACGCTGGCGCTGGTGACAATAACGCGGGCGACGCTACAGACGCAGTAGCGGAGCTCCGCGACCTGGTGCGCAAGCTAATCGCTGCAGCAACGGACCCAATCGACGGTGGTGGAGCCCACCTGGACGTTCCCTTGCGGGAACCGCTCGTGCCGCCGACGCTGGATGAGCTATCACTGTGGGCGGGGGAAATCGCAGGGGCTGCAGAGTCAGCAGAGTCTGCAGAAACAGACGGTGCAGCAACAACAGTCAAAACCCCCGCGTACACGCCCCGCGCCTTGCCTTTTGGCCAGGTAGAGGTGGATCTTTCCCTCCGCACGCTGGTCATCGCCGGATCGGTGGCCGATACTGCCTGGGCTCGTTCGATCATGGACGAGCTAGCCGATGTGCCAACCATCGCGGAGCCCGTCGCGCCCGCACCCGACTTCCCCGTGCATAGCGCGGCCGTCGACATGTTCAGCACCCAGGTCGTCAGCGATGGAGAACACTCGGCGGTCACCACCCCGGAACAGATCGTGGTGATCGGCCGGCCAACCCTCCACCGTGGCGTCACAAAGCTCCTGGCCAACAAAGACATCCACGTCATCGCCCTCAGCGATACCCGCAACGTGACAGACGTATTCGGCAACGTCGATCAGGTCGGCAGTACCGTCCGCCCCCGCGGCGAGCAGCCGGAAAGCTGGCTGCAGGTCGCCCGCGCCATCAGCGACATGGGCGTAAATCAAGTTCGCGACGGGTTGGCGAAGCACGACCCATTCACCGCAGTGCATGCCGTGGCCGTTGTTGCGGACGCCCTCCGCGACGGGGACCTCTTGGTTCTGGGGGCGTCTACGACGGTGCGGGATGCGTCCCGCGCCGGGCTGCCCTTTGACGGGGTACGGGCGATCGCCAACCGCGGGGCGGCGGGGATCGACGGAACCATCTCCACGGCGGTGGGGGCGGCGATGGCGCACGCTCACTCCGACCCGACCGCAATCCGTGCACCGCGCACCATCGCAGTGATGGGGGATCTGACCTTCGCCCACGACCTGGGTGGCCTGAACATCGGGCCACTGGAGCCGCGGCCCGATAACCTGCTGATCGTGCTGACCAACGACAGTGGCGGCGGGATCTTCGAAACCCTCGAACCTGGTGCGGATGATCTACGCACCTTTGCCGACGGCACCGCCGCCTTCGAGCGCGTATTCGGCACCCCGCTGGACCTGGACTTCGCCGAACTGTGCGCCGGATTCGGAGTGGAACACAAGCTTGCTAGCAGCGTGGAAGAGCTCGCTGACGCCATCGAAGAGCACGCTGAGCTCGGCGGAAACGGGATCACGGTGCTGGAAGTGAAGGTGGACAGGCGTGGGCGTCAAGAAATAGAAAAAAGAATTGCGGGTAAGCGATGAATCGCGTGAGGAACGCCGAGCTCACGCCGAAACAATTCCGTGCGGCCCGTAGGCTGCGGCGCGCGAAACAGGCCGTGATTGCGCTGACCGGGTTGGTGATCTTGGTGTGCGGCGGCATGATCGTGACCTCGGCGATCGACGACTATGCGATTTCGCGTGACAAGGGGGAGGCGACGGCGGAAGTAGTGTCCGTGCAGACCCTGCGAACCACTGTGCGTTTCCGCGATGCCGACGGCAACTATCAGCAGCCCGAGGAAGGGTTGAAGTACCCGTCCGGGCTGGAAGAAGGGCAAAACGTAAAGGTCGAATACCAGGTCAGCGACCCCGAGAACGTGAAGGTTCAGGGGAGGGGGTGGACGTTGGCATTCCTGCCAGCGCTGTCCTCCATGTCCGCCGGGCTGCTTGTCTGCGCCGTCCTGTCGCTACTGATCCGGCGCTGGCAGAAGAAGCATGTATTTTGGGGCCGAAAGTAACCTTTTGTTTCCCTAGACTTGTTAATGTTTTTACCCAGAAGAAACGCTGGTGTGACCTACAAAAGGGATACTGAAGGGTATGCGAGTTGCAATTGTCGCCGAGAGCTTTCTGCCCAACGTCAACGGAGTGGTTAATTCCGTACTCCGAGTGCTAGAGCATCTGCGTGCCAACGGGCACGAAGCCCTGGTTATCGCACCGGGGGCGAAGAAGGGACAGGAAGAAATTGCAACCTACGAGGGCTTCCGCATCGCCCGCGTGCCCGTAGTGGATGTGCCGGGCATTAACTCCCTGCCGATCGGCGTGCCCATGACGAACCTTTACACGGAGCTGAAGAAGTTCCAGCCGGACGTTGTGCACCTAGCCAGCCCCTTCGTCCTGGGCGGTGCAGGCGCGGTAGTGGCCAAGGCGCTGAAGCTGCCGTGCGTGGCGATCTTCCAGACCGACGTTGCCGGATTCGCCAACAACTACAAGATGAAGTTCCTGTCCAAGATGGCATGGCGCTGGGTGCGAGTCATGCACAACATGTGTGCCATGACGTTGGCCCCGAGCTCCGTGACGATGCGCGAGCTGGAAGAACACCGCGTGCGCGGCGTGGCGCACTGGGGGCGTGGCGTGGATACGGAGCGCTTCAACCCGGCCAAGCGCTCTGCGGAACTGCGGCGCGAATGGCTGCTGGAAGGCGAGCGTAAGCGCGGCAGCACGACGAGCGCGGACGCGCTGGAAGCGAACCGGAAGATCGTCGGCTTTGTAGGCCGACTGGCTGCGGAGAAGTCCGTGGAGCGCATGGCAGCCCTGAACGGGCGGGACGATGTGCAGCTGGTCATCGTCGGCGATGGCCCGGAGATGGACGAGCTGAAGGCCCTGATGCCCTCCGCAGTATTCACCGGTGGGCTGTATGGCGAAGACCTGGCCCACGCGTTCGCCAGCCTGGACATCTTCGTGCACACCGGTCAGTTCGAGACTTTCTGCCAGGCGATCCAGGAGGCCCAGGCTTCCCGCGTGGCGACGATCGGCCCGGCCGCCGGTGGCCCCATCGACCTGATCAAGCCAGGCCACAATGGCTTCCTGCTGAATGTGGAGAACTTCGAGGCAGAGCTGGTCGAGGCTGTGGATTCCATCCTGGCCGGTGGCCTGGATTCCTACCGCGACAATGCCTTCGAGGGCGTGCAGAACAAGAGCTGGGCCAGCCTGTGCGACCAGCTGCTTGGCTACTACCGCCAGGCCATTGCGCAGGGTGGCAAGGCTGCGCCGCGGACGAACTCGCAGCGTGACTTCACGGGCGTGCGGGAGGTTCCCCGCCCGACCGCCGACGAGACCGAGGTCGAGGTAGCGGCTGAGCTCGTCGCGCGCACCAATGCCGAGCAAGCCACGCAGGTCAGCGCTGAGCCCGTCGCGAAGTAGGCGAAACGCCCGCGCTAAGATGTGAGTCGTGTCTCGGGCAAGTCTGGAAAAGAAACCGCAGGAAGTCGCGTCGATGTTCGACGCGGTCGGCAAGAACTACGACCTCACCAACACGGTGCTGAGCTTCGGCCAGGATCGTTATTGGCGCATCCGCACCCGCAAGCGCCTGGACCTTAAGCCCGGTGACCTGGTGCTGGACCTAGCCGCTGGCACTGGCGTTTCCACCGAGGAATTCGCCCGCACCGGCGCCACTTGTATCGCCTGCGACTTCTCCTTCGGGATGCTCGCCGCAGGTTCCCACCGAGATGTCCCGATGGTGTGCGCGGACGGCACGAACCTGCCTTTCGCGGACGAGACCTTCGACGCGGTGACCATCAACTACGGACTGCGCAACATTGTGGACTTCCGCGCCGGCCTGCGTGAGATGGCGCGCGTCACGAAACCGGGCGGCAAGCTCGCCGTCGCGGAGTTTTCCACCCCAGTTATTCCGATCTTCAAGACGGTCTACAAGGAATACCTGATGCGCGCCCTGCCAAAGGTCGCAAAGCTTGTCAGCTCCAACGCGGAGGCTTACGAATACCTCGCCGAATCGATCCGCGCCTGGCCTGACCAGGAGGAACTCGCTGCGGAGATCCGCGATTGCGGTTGGACCGAGGTCGGTTGGCAGAACCTCACGGGCGGCATCGTAGCCCTCCACAGTGCTATTCGCCTCGAAGCCTGACTAGCCCCGCGCCGTCGTTCTGCGGCGCAATCTAGCCCCGCGCTGCAAAGGGTTTATCGATCGGCGCGAGGTTCACTACTCGCCCCGCGCCCCGCCACAGCCTGGCCGCCACGTCGCGGTCCTCGGCGCTCACTAGGTTGCCCATCAGGCGCGTGGCCACCCCCATCGCACGATTCGCCAGCGGCCCGCGCATGCCGATCGGCCCGAGCGCACTCATCAGCCCCGGCATCGTCAGAACCACCGCCAGCCGCCGCGCTAGCCCGAACGCCTCGCCGTAGTGTTTCTGCAGCTGATCCGTCCATTCTGGCTCTATACCCGCGCCGTTGTTGCTCTTTATTCTGGACGCCCACCGCTCCGGTCCGCCCCACTCGTCAACCAATAACCGAACCAGCAGCTCGGCGGATTCCAAGGCGTAGTCGATGCCTTCGCCATTCAGCGGATTGACGAGCGCTGCCGTGTCTCCAATGGCGGCCCAGTTGGGGCCTGCCACGCGGCTGACAGCCCCACCCATGGGCAGTAGTGCGGAGGTGATAGACGTCGGTTCTCCGACGATGCCCCACTCATCGCTGACTTGGCGCGCATAGTCGCGCAGTAGTTTCTTGGTGTTCACCTTCGCCGGGCGCTTGGTGGTGGCCAACACGCCACAGCCGAGGTTCGCCTTGCCAATGCCTTCAACTGTGGCGAGGTTGCTACCTGTCCCTTCAGCCGGGTTGCCCAGGGGGAACACCCAGCCGTAGCCCGGTTGGGCCGTGCCCGAAGAGTCGTTGAGCTCCAGGTGCGAATGGATCCACGGCTCGTCTCCGAAGGGAGTGTCGATGTAGCTGCGGGCCGCGATGCCATGCACTAGCCCCTTATCCCACTGCACCCCCAACTTGCGGGCGATGCCGCTGCGCACGCCTTCTGCCAGCACAAAGAAACGTCCGCGGATCTTCACTGAAGAGGCAGCGCCAGTGCCCTGGGGGGCTTCGCCCGTGCGAGTGCCAGCGACCTCGCTGAGTTGCTGGGTTACTGGATCCGAGGTGGCGTCCATAACCTTGGCCTGGATAAAACGCGCACCCGCAGCGATGGCAAGGCGGGCCAGAGCGGCGTCGAGGCGCGAGCGGGGGATGGCCGAACCGCGCTGCGGGAAGCTGCCCGAAGGCCAGGGTGCGGTGACGGAACCGCCGAAACCGTGCAGCTTGAGGCCCTGAATGTGTGGGGCGCCGTTCAGTAGGTGGAGCGCGCCCATCGATTCCAAAGCGGCGACGGCGCGCGGGGTGAGGCCATCGCCGCAGGTCTTGTCGCGCCCGTGGGGGAGGGAACCCGTGGCGCTGTTGTCAGTGCTGCCAGTACTGCCAGTGCCCGGTGTTGGACCCGGTGCTGTGTCCGATCCTGTGCCCGGAACGTCGGCCATGTCCACCATCACCACATCCAAACCGGCGCGAGCAGCGTGGAAAGCAGCAGCGGAGCCGGCCGGGCCAGCGCCCACGACAACGACATCACAGGTCACAAGATTGGAGGTTTCAGCGGCGGGGGAGTTCATCGACACCCATTGTTCCACGCGGGTGCGGGAGCGGTGGCGTCGGTACTGGGTAGGCGTCTGGGCAGATGCCAGGGGAGACACTTCGGCAGACGCAGGCGTCGACACGGGAACACGCGGGTTAAACACCGTCTGGGTAATGGACTAAAGTGTCCGTAGACACGTAAAGACCACATGTGAAAGACCGCATGTGAAGTTCAAGAGGAAAAGACGAGGCTGACCACGGACATGCCAAGTGCCACACCCCGTAAACCGGCGCTCCCTGACGTCGGGGACGCGCAACTCAACGAGGCCTTGGGCCAGTCGATGCAGCAGGTTGAACGGTTGCTGAAGGACCGGTTGTCGGTTGGCGAATCCTTCCTCACCGACAAGATCAGCCATCTTTTCGACGCAGGTGGTAAGCGCTTCCGTGTGATGTTTGCACTGCTGGCGGCCCACTACGGTGAAAACCCGACGGCGCGGCAAGTCAACGAGGCTGCCGCGGTGGTGGAGCTAACCCACCTGGCTACGCTCTACCACGATGACGTTATGGACGAGTCCGACCAGCGCCGCGGGGCGGAATCCGCCAACAAGCGCTGGAACAACTCCGTGGCCATCCTGGCGGGCGATTACCTGTTTGCGATTGCCAGCGACATCATGGCAAAGCTGGGCACCGAAACGGTGCAGCACTTCGCGGAGACCTTCCGGGAGCTAGTGACCGGGCAGATGCGCGAAACCGTCGGCGCTCGCGAGGGGGAGGACGAGATCGAGCACTACCTGACCGTCATTCAGGAGAAGACGGGCGTGCTGATCGCTTCCGCCGGTTGGCTGGGTGCCTTGCACAGTGGCGCTTCCGACGAGCACCGCGACGCGCTGTTCCAGTTCGGCCGGAATGTTGGCCAGATCTTCCAGATTGTCGACGACATCATCGACATCTGGGCCGATCCGGAGGTTTCCGGCAAGCAGCCTGGCACGGACTTGCGCGAGGGCGTGTTTACTCTGCCGGTTCTTTACGCAATGCAGCAGGATGACGCCACAGGGGCGCGACTGCGCGAGATCCTCACCGGACCGGTGACGGATGATGAACTGGTGGACGAGGCGCTGGAGCTTATCCGTGGCTCCGAAGGCCGCGACAAGTCCTTCGAGGTCGTCCAGCGGTACCGCCAGTACGGCGAAGACGAGCTGGCCAAGCTGCCAGACAATCGGGTGACCGATGCGCTGCGGCGCCTGATGGACTTCGCCTTGGAGCGGTTAGGGTAGCTGATGTAATTGCTCCCAGTGGGGCTCCCGGAGGGGCTTTTGCGCTGGCGATTTGCATAAGTTGGGGCGACTCGTAGTAGAGTTACCAGCGCACCGAATGGTGCATGCCAGATTGCCCGAGCGGCCAAAGGGAGCGGACTGTAAATCCGCCGGCTCTGCCTTCGTTGGTTCGAATCCATCATCTGGCACAAAGCCAAATGGCAAACAACAACCCGGTGGTTACTTCCCTGTGTGGGGGTGGCCACCGGGTTTTGATATGTCCGGGGGCGCGTTTTTGGCCCCGGGGAGGGGATAGATGTCGTTCTAACGACATTTGTGGCGAAGAGTGCCGAACTTGCACCTAAAATGAGGCTGGAATGGCCGCCTGGCCAGCCGATTTGTGTAAAACGTAGCTGGGTGGTTAAGCTAACTCAGGCTTCAAGCGATGCGGTTAAAACAATCCGCAGAGCAAAAAGAAGTATTGCCCCCTTAGCTCAGTCGGCAGAGCGTTTCCATGGTAAGGAAAAGGTCGACGGTTCGATTCCGTCAGGGGGCTCTGTCATTTTATGCGCACCGTCACGCGACGTTAGACACAGACCGTTGACGGTCCGTAGGAAAGTGGCGTCGATGGCGGTGTAGCTCAGCTGGTTAGAGCGCACGACTCATAATCGTGAGGTCGAGGGATCGAGTCCCTCCACCGCTACAAACTAGAAACAAAACCACCCGGTGATCAAAGTCACCGGGTGGTTTTGTGTTTGCTCCCCCTAGCCCCGCCCCCTTTAGCTCCAGTCCCCTTAGCCCCAGCGCCCGCACCCCATTTGGTTGCGCACTCGTAACCCTGCTATTGTTTTGGAACGTTGCACTGACTGCATGGCGCAGGAAGGAACGAACCCGGATAACGGGGTCAACTTCGGCGCTCGCAGCATGTTGCTTCACCTATGTTGATCTGGTCGCGTACACTCGTGAATCAGAACTTCGATAGGGGCGTGGCTCAATTGGCAGAGCAGCGGTCTCCAAAACCGCAGGTTGCAGGTTCAAGTCCTGTCGCCCCTGCACGATCTTCCTTGTAGGTACCTTTAAGGAGAACTCAGACGTGAGCGACGAGAGCAAAAAGACCGCAGCCGGCGATTCCGGCAAGGGCGGCAGCCTTCGTCCGTCCGGTAAGCGCCAGGTGGCCGGCGAGGCCACGACGTCCCGCGCGGTTGCAAACTCCAGCTCCAAGGCGCCGGAGGTTGTTAAGACCAGGAAGAACCCTTTTAGCGCCATTGCGGATTACATCCGCGGCGTGATCTCTGAGATGGGCAAGGTGATTTGGCCCACTGGCCGTGAGATGGTGAACTACACCATCATCGTGCTGCTGTTCCTCGTCTTCGTTTGCGCCCTCGTTGCAGGTACTGACTGGGCCGCTAGCTGGGGCTTGCAGCAGATCATGCGCTAACGTGTTACACTAGCGAACATCAATTCTTACACCGCCTTCGCCGCCCGGCGATAGGCGGATTTTTAATGGATGGAGGGTGCTTCCATGACCGAAGAAAACCAGAACAACGAGGCCGTCAGCGCAGAGAGTCTTGCTGCGGCCGCGCAAGAAGACGTACAGCAGGCTGTTGCTGAGGCGCACCAGGACGTTGCAGGTGCTGAGGCTGAGGGCGTCACTAGTAACGACGCCGCAGCCCCAGCTACCGAAGGGGCCGAAGAAGCGGCGACGGCTGAGGGTGCCGAGGCTTCCGAGAGCGGCGAGGGTAACGAGGCAGAGAAGTCTGCCGAGGACGCGGCGATGGAGGCGTACAAGACCCGCCTGCGCCAGTTCATGCGCCAGCTGAAGAAGCTGCCGGGCGACTGGTACATCATCCAGTGCTACTCCGGCTACGAGAACAAGGTGAAGACCAACCTGGAGATGCGCGCGCAGACCCTGGGAGTGGACGAGCAGATCCACGAGGTCGTTGTGCCGATCGAAGAGGTTGTGGAACTGCGCGACGGCAAGCGCAAGATCGTCAAGCGCAAGCTGCTGCCGGGCTACGTGCTGGTGCGTATGTCTCTGGAGGACGCCTCGTGGTCCGTCGTCCGCGATACCCCTGGTGTGACCAGCTTCGTTGGCAACGAAGGCAAGCCGACCCCGGTGAAGATCCGCGAGGTTGCGAAGTTCCTGCTGCCGCCGGAAACCGCGAAGCCGCAGGAGACCGAGGATGGCGAAGAGATTCCGGCAACCGGCGTGGACGTTTCCTCCACCGGTGTGGCCACCCCGCCGAAGCCGGCCAGCGAGCAGGTTGTGGTGGACTACGAGGAAGGCGAGTCCGTCACCATCCTGTCCGGTCCTTTCGCTTCCGTCTCTGCAACCATCAGCGAGATCGATACCGAGAACAACCGACTGAAGGCCATGGTCTCCATCTTCGGCCGTGAGACCCCGGTTGAGCTGGAATTTGATCAGGTAGAGAAGCTGAACTAGAGTTATGCAGGTTGTCTGCGGGTTTAGCTCGCAGATCGACAGGCAAGTTTTACATCCTCCGGTGGCCGGTGAAACTCCGGCATCCGGTCGACGTGATAAACCCCGTGTTGGCCATCAATTGGCGCGGGAACGGGCGCAACTTTCCTCATGCGGAACCTTGCGGTTTCAACAAGGGCACAGGGCGCTGCGGATCGCGTTGATAACAGAAAGAAGGTTTAAAGATGGCAAAGAAGAAGGTCACTGGCCTCATTAAGCTGCAGATCCAGGCTGGTCAGGCTACTCCGGCACCGCCGGTTGGCCCGGCTCTGGGTGCTCACGGTGTGAACATCGTTGAGTTCACCAAGGCCTACAACGCTGCTACCGAGTCCCAGCGCGGCAACATCGTGCCGGTGGAAATCACCGTCTACGAAGACCGTTCCTTCGACTTCAAGCTGAAGACCCCGCCGGCAGCCAAGCTGCTGCTGAAGGCTGCGGGTATTCAGAAGGGCTCCGGCGTTCCGCACACCGACAAGGTCGGTTCCGTTACTTGGGATCAGTGCAAGGAGATTGCAACCACCAAGAAGGAAGACCTGAACGCCAACGACATTGAGGCCGGTGCAGCCATCATCGCTGGTACTGCACGTTCCATGGGCATCACTGTCAAGGACGCTCCGCAGAAGTAATTTTCACTGACCGTGGTAAGGCTACTTGCTTCGCCTGCACCACAACTCCAACAACTCTTTAGATTGGAATAACCATGAGCAAGACCTCTAAGGCATACCGCGCGGCAGCGGAGAAGATCGACGCTGGCCGCCTGTACACCCCGATGGCAGCCGCCAAGGTTGTCAAGGAGACCTCCTCCAAGAACTTCGACGCTACCGTTGATGTTGCTATCCGCCTGGGCGTTGACCCGCGCAAGGCTGATCAGCTGGTTCGCGGCACCGTGTCCCTGCCGAACGGCACGGGTAAGCAGGTTCGCGTTGTCGTCTTCGCTGAGGGCCCGAACGCTACCGCTGCTGAGGAAGCTGGCGCGGACGTCGTTGGCACCGCAGAGCTGATCGAGAAGATCCAGGGCGGCTGGACCGACTTCGACGCTGCTATCGCTACCCCGGATCAGATGGCCAAGGTTGGTCGCGTGGCTCGCGTGCTGGGTCCCCGTGGCCTGATGCCGAACCCGAAGACCGGTACCGTCACCACCGACGTTGCCAAGGCTGTCTCCGAGATCAAGGGCGGTAAGATCTCCTTCCGCGTTGACAAGGCTGCTAACCTGCACGCCATCCTGGGCAAGGCTTCCTTCACTGAGAAGCAGCTGGCTGAGAACTACGGCGCTCTGATCGACGAGCTGCTGCGCCTGAAGCCTTCTTCCGCTAAGGGCCGTTACTTCAAGAAGGTCACCATGGCCTCCACCAACGGCCCGGGTGTTCCGGTGGACAACACCATCGTGAAGGACTTCACCGAAGAGGCTTAAGTCTCGGCGTGATGGGGATCTTCTAGAGTTCATCTAGGGATCTGCTCGCACCCTCGCTGCTTTCGGGCGGCGAGGGTGCTTTTCTATGTCTGTCGCCCGGGGTGGTCCCCTTTGAACAGCGGGTGGATCGGCGAGTCGAACAGCGGGTGGAGCGGCGGGTGGGGCAGCAGTCCACCTACTGTTTGAAAACGATTGCTGGTTCACTATAGTTCTTAATGAAAATTAGACCCATTGCATCTTTAAGGACTTATTCTGGTGCCCGCTTCACCCCTCACAGCCTGTGATCAACGCGGCCATGGCAATGCCCGCCGCCCCGTCGCAGTCCTCGCAGCCGCTTTCCTGACCGCCTTCACTGCGTTCCTTGGTATTGGGGACCTGGGCTTGCAGAGCCTGCCCCAAGCGAAGGCTGATTCTGTCACGCTCGATAAGGGGCATATTGACGCCTTCCACGTCACCTCCTCCGGTTCCGGCAACCTCAAGTTGGATCTGACTGAGGACACTACGGGTTCCCATGTAGCGCGGGATCCGAACAACGTCACCCTCAAAGTCGGTGCAGAGGCGTACGAGCCCCGCACTGAGGACGTTTCCGAGGTCGGAGTGCCGACCTACTACCTTCCGCAGACACAGCAGGAGAACTTGATCTGGCCTGGCTGGGATACGCAGGGTGTTGCCCCTCACTACCAGGGCGTAAACATCAACTTCAACCGGGTGTGCGGCCCAGGCCGAGTGTTTATGTGGAGCCAGGTGAACGGACGCATGGCACCGCTGCTCACGGATGGCATCGAGGTGAAGTCCGGCAATAGCATCAACCAGTCCTACCCGAGCCATGTCCACGCCAACTGGGCCTTCGAGCGCCCCGGCCGTTACTCCATGCAGGTGCAGGCTACCGCGGACGGAGCGAAGTCCGAGGTAAAGACCTACACCTGGGTAGTAGGCAAGTCCGACCAGGATGAAAACGCTGATCAGCCTGCCGAAGGTGCGACCCCATGCGGTAGCGAAGACGCTGCTGGGGGCGGCGGATCGGCTGACGGTGGCAGCACCTCCGGTGGTGCCACAGGCGCAACTGGAGCTAGCAGCGCACAAGGTACGTCGAACAAGTCCACTTCCAACGGCAAGTCCAGCAGCAACTCCACTTCCAACAAGAAATCCGCATCCACCGCCAGCGGCAACAGCACTTCTTCTACTTCGAGTGCAAATGGCAAGTCCGAAGGCTCCGCTACTTGCAAGAAGGGCGAGCCCGCCCTGCGTCCGTTGATCAAGGATGATCGCCAGCAGCCAGCGAAGTGGACCAAGCCCGGTGCGCTGAACTTCGGCCTGGGCTCTGCGGCAAAAACGAATCTGCCGCAGGCCCTCGGGCCGGTCGGCGCTGGCACCGCATGGATGATCGGCGCAACCCAGACCAACGGTGTGCCGTGGGTGGGTGTGAACACCATGCACCCGGATTTGCTGGCCAACACGCAGGGTGATGTCACCTTCGCGCTGACCTCCTTCAGCGGCCCGGGCAGCATGTACGTTTTCGAACAGGGCAACCTCGGCCAGGTCGTGGGCAAGGAATGGTTCAAGGCCAGCGGTGGAAACGCGTCTGGCGCTCACGTCGTCCCGCGCAACTCGCACGTTCACCCGAACTGGGTCTTCTCCAAGCCCGGCACGTACAAGGTAGGCATCACCCAGACCGCCACCACGAAGCAGGGCAAGAAGATCAGTGCTCCTGCCACCCTGACCTTCACCGTCGGGGGCAGCGGCAACGCTAACAGCGGGCACTTCGACTTCGGTGCGGACATCACCACCGACGGTGACTGCGCGTCCGGTGCTGCCGGTGCCGCGGGTGGCGCTGCAGGTGGGGGCGCGGCTGGTGGCGATGCTGGCAGCGCTGCCAACGCCGACGGCTCCCTGGCCGATACTGGTTCCACGTCCGCGATGCTGGCTCTGGCCATTGCCGGCGCGGGCCTGATCGCCCTCGGTGCCGGTGTGATGTACATGCTGCGCACGAATGCCCTGTCTGCGGAGTCTGTGGCTGCTCTCCGGTCGATGACGCCCCCTCGTTCCAAAGGCCCCAAGTTCTAAGAATGGGGCACGCAGTTTCATCTCTTAAGGGGGCTACAAAGCCACTGTGCGCCAACGTCAGCGCAGTGCTGCTTGTCGCCGGCCTGGCCGGATGCACGGTCGCAGACGGTGCAAGCCTGCCGAGCCGTGACGATGGGATCACGGATATCGTGGCCTCCACCCCGATTGTCGCCGATTTGGCGCGCCACGTCGCCGGGGATGCGGCGCGCGTGACTTCGCTGATCCCGAACACTGCGGATCCGCACACCTATGAGCTCACGCTGCGCGACGTGCGCAACCTGGCCAACGCGGACGTGGCCTTCAACAACGGACTGCTGTTGGAGCAGCAGTCCGTGCTGCGCACCATGGACAATGGCGTGCTCCCCGGGGTAGAGGTCGTATCCCTCGCTGATGTTGCTGCAAACCATGGTGCGACGGTCATTCCCCTGGTGGAGAATCTGGCGCTTGATTCGGTCTGGTTGGGCATCCGCGCCCAGGGAATCGGTGCCCGGCACGGCGGATCGTCCCACTCCGAGATGCACCTGAGCGTCACGGACGTGGAGGGGCCGGGCGATGCCGCGGCCTATATCACCGGCACTTTCGGCCAGCCGGAGGTCTTCTTTAACTCCCGCGATGGCTTCGATGCCTCCCGCGGGTACGAGGGCGATACCGCCACGCTGCCGGTCGATGCGCACACCCACATGAGCTGGTCTTTCTCCAAACCCGGCACGTACACCCTGCACCTCCGCGCGTCTTTGGTGCCGGATGTGGGCAAACCACCAGAGCACATTGCGGATCAGACCGTGCGCTTCAATGTGGGCACGGAGGACGGGGCGTCCAAAAAGATAGACAGTGGGCACTACGACATCGCGGTGAACGCCGACGACAACAGCATCAACATCGTTGGCGACGGCGGCACCTTCGACCCCCAGAAAGCCGTGGTCAGTGTGCCTAACCGAACGCTGCAGCCGATCCCGGGCGACCCTAACTACCGTTTTCTGGGCAATGCGGGGGACGAAACCTACCTGCTGCCGCAGGCGGTGCTGGGCAAACACGTCCACGGTGAGCTTGACCCGCACCTGTGGCACAACGCCAAGAATGCGATGGCCTACGTGAAGGTCATCCGTGACAAGCTCATCGGCGTGGATCCGGATCACGCCGCGGAGTATCAGCAAAACGCGCAGAACTACCTGGACGAGCTCGGCCGCCTCGACCGCGAGGTCAAGGGCAAGATCGACACGATCCCCGAGCACCGCCGTCACTTGGTTACTGCCCATGACGGTTACGCCTATTTTGCGGACGCCTACGGCCTGGACATCGCAGGTTTCGTCACCCCGAACCCGGAGATGGAGCCGAGTGCACGGGACATCGTGACCCTCACGCGGACGCTGGAAAACCTCAAAGTCCCAGCGGTGTTTATCGAGCCGACCATGGCGGGCAGAACCCGCGAGCTGCAGCAGATCGCGGATCGGCTGGGAGTGAGCGTGTGCCAGATCCGCAGCGACACTCTGGATGAGAAGGCTCCGACGTACGTGGACCTGATGCGGACCAATGCCGAGTCGATGGCCGAGTGCCTAAGCAGCGCGTAGCCGGGGTACTGGTGCTGACGGACAATCAACGTGACAGCGCGGAAAACAGACGTTTTGAGAAGAACTTTAGAACCAAGCAATTAAAGGAAAACCACAACATGCGAATGACAAAGATCAGGAAGTCCTGCCTGGCCCCCACTGCGGCGGTGCTGCTGGCCGGGGGAGCGGTGGTAGCGGGCGCACCGGTAGTCGGACTGCCGGGCGTGGTGGCACCGGCTCAGGCGCAAGCACAGAGCCAGGGCCAGGAAGACCCGGCGCTGAAGCAGAACGTTAGCGACAAGGAAGAGCACATCCCCGCAGGTACGAAGCACGTGTTCGACCGCGGCCACGCGGATCTGGGCATGCGCCTGGATGGCGGAAAGCTGGACGTGCAGCTGCGTGACGACGCGCAGGAAAAGCCGGTGTGGCGCGTGCTGGACGACGTAGTCTTTGACGTGTCCGACAAGTCCAAGCAGCAGCTGCCCGCCGATGGCGGCTACGAGTTCACGGGTGCGCAGCCGGGCCAGGAGGTCTGGGTTCTGCCGCAGACCGAGGTTCAGGGCGTGCCGTGGCTGGGCTGGAACACGCAATCTCCGGCGCTGATCGCACAGGCCAGCCGAGGCGTGACCATGGAGTACCTCGGCCACCAGGGGCCGGGCCAGATGAGCATGTTCCTACAGGCCGGTGGCTTTGAGAAGCCCCAAGAGCTGTGGAACTCTGCCCAGCCGATCCCGCAGGAGCTGTGGGTAGACCTGAACACGCACACGCACGCGAACTGGGTTTTCACCGAGCCGGGTGTACACCAGGTGGCCATGGGCGTGCGGGTGAAGATGAAGGACGGCTCCGAGAAGACCGTGACGAAGGTCCTGAAGTTCGCCGTGGGCGTGGACCCCGCGCAGGCGCAGAACGCCGCCTGGGAGGGAGACCTGCCGAAGGCCGGTGACGCTGGTTCTTCTAGTGACGCCCGCAACGCCAACGGCAACAACGCCAACAACGCTGCAGATGCGGAGAGCAACAACTCCAACAGTGAGGATTCCCAGGGTGGATCCTCCGCCCTCCCGTGGATCCTCGTCGGCGTGGGCGCGGTCGTCCTCGCTGTGCTGGTCTTTGGCTTCCTTTCCCTACGCAAGGGCGCCAAGGAGCGTAAGCGCATCGAGGACGAACTGTGGGGTCAGCTGAAGTGACCGCACTGCAGATAGCGGATCTGAATGTTCGGCTGGCTGGGCGGCAGATCCTCACCGACGTGAACCTCGAGGCGCGCCCCGGCGAGTTGATTGGTTTGCTGGGCCCCAACGGTGCGGGCAAGACCACCCTAATGCGCAGCATCCTGGGTCTCATCCCGCGCACCAAGGGCAGCATCAAGGCTGCGAGCGTGGGCTACGTTCCCCAGCGCCACGAGTTCGCGTGGGACTATCCGATCGACGTGCGCCACACGGTGCTCAATGGCCGGGCGGGCAGCATCGGGCCGTTCCGACGGTCGCGCCGGGCGGACTTCGCTGCCACGGCGCACGCACTGAAGCGCGTGAACCTGCAGCACTTGGCGGATCGCCCCATCGGGCAGCTGTCCGGTGGCCAAAGGCAGCGCGTCCTGGTGGCTCGCGCCCTGGCGGTGGAGCCGACCCTGCTCCTTCTGGACGAGCCTTTCACCGGCATGGATTTCCCCAGCATCGAAGCGCTGGTGGAGATTCTGCGTTCGCTGGCCGCCGACGGGATGAGCATCCTCATGGTCACCCACGACCTGGCGCAGGCCGTCGACGTATGTGATCGCCTCGTTCTGCTGAACGGTCGCGTCGTGGCCGACGGCGCGCCGGGGGAGCTGCGCAGCCCGGAACCGTGGATGGAGACCTTCGACGTCCACCCAGATTCGCCTCTGCTGCGGGGAGTGGGGTTGGCGCAGTGATTTCTTTCTCCCAGTTCCTGGCTGACCTCAGCAACCCCGCCCTGGCCTTCCTGCCGAAGGCGCTGCTGGTGGCGGTTCTTTCCGCCCTGGTCTGTGGCGTGATCGGCACGCACGTGGTACTCCGCGGCATGGCTTTCATCGGCGATGCTGTCGCGCATGCCGTGTTCCCCGGCCTGGCCATTGCCTTTGCCCTGCAGTTCTCGGTGATCGCCGGCGGTGCGGTGGCTGGTGCCGTGGTGGCTCTTCTAATCGCCCTGTTTTCGCAGCGCAGGCGCGTGAAGGAGGACACCGTCATCGGTATTTTCTTCGCCGCGGCCTTTGCCCTCGGCCTGGTCGTGATCTCTAAGGTGCAGGGCTATACCGCTAGCCTGAATAGCTTCCTCTTCGGCTCTATCACGGGTGTGTCGAACTCCGACATCATCTTCAGCGCCGTCGTGGGGGCGATCGTGATCCTGGCTGTGGCGGCACTGCACAAGGAGATCGTGGCTGTTTCCGTCGACCGCGAGACCGCTGCCGCCATGGGGATCCGCGTGTTGTTGATCGACATTGTGCTGTATCTGGCCGTCACCGCCGCTGTGGTGATGTCGGTGCGCACGGTCGGCAACATCCTGGTTCTCGCGTTGCTCATCACCCCGGCCGCGACCGCGCGACTGTGGACGGACCGCCTGGTCGTCATGATGAGCCTCAGCGCCGTGATCGGCATGGTCGGTTCCTTCGTGGGTGTGTATGTCTCGTGGGCCATCGACGTTCCTACGGGCGCGACGATCGTCCTCGTCCTCACCGTTGTTTTCCTCTTCTCGTTCTTTGTGGCGACGCCAATTCGCGCCGCCAAGCAATCCAACAAACCCTCACAGGTGGTGGCTACTAATGCAGAACAAGCGTGATCCCAGACAGCAGCTCATCGCAGAGCTCAAGCGCAGTCAGAATAAGGCCGAACGGATGCTGCAGGCCTCCAAGGCGATGTTCGCAGTCCTCGGCGTACTTGTGTTGACGGTGGCGTTTGGCGCCTGGGACGGGGCGTCACCACTATCCAGCGACCAGCGCAACGTAGACGTCTTGCAGCGCGCGCAGGCCACACCAACAGGGCATAAGCCTGGTACGACCAGCGACGGGCCGACGGTGGGCAAGGACGTGAAGAACCCGGCCACCGGAAAGACGCACGTTTGTGCGGGCAGGAAGCTGCTGTACAACGCGCACGTGGATGCGATTTACGGAACGTATAACAAGGGTAAGCCGGACGTGATGGTGGTCGATGGGCAGCAGCCCGTGCCCGCCGATGACGTCTGCCTGCGACTGGCGCCCGACGCGATCGACGGCAAGGAGGCCTCCCGCATCAAGGTGCCGAACAAGAAGGCGCTGTCCTTCCTAGGCAAGCCCGGCACGGTGCTGTGGCATGCCCCGCAGAACGCGGACTTCACTAACCAGTGGCGCCCGATCTGGGCGGGCCTGGGAGCTTTTGACGAGGCGCATGAGCTTAAAGTGCCGACGGACTTTGCGGAGCCGAACCTGCACTTCCACATGAAGAAGTTCTCCGGCCCTGGCGACGTGGAGGTTTTCTTCCACAATTCCAGTAGGCCTACCCCGGAGCGCGTGCTGTCCACCAAGGAAGGCCTGAAGAACTACGACTACAAGGTCGGCGGGCACGGGCACTTCGGCTGGACGTTCTCTAAGCCGGGTCTGTATCAGCTGACGATGCAGTGGGACGTCAAGAAGAAGGACGGCTCTACCGTGAAGTCCGCAGCGCGCACCATCAACTGGCTGGTCGGTTCCGACAAGCAGGTCGGCCTGCCGGAGGGGACGACCACGGGGCTGAACAAGATCCAGGAGCCCATCGCGCCACTGGACCAGGGCAAGCCGGGCGATTCGGGGAAGCCGACGGATTCCGCTACTCCGAGCGACGCTGATTCCGGCGACGAGTCGGGTTCTACGGAGGCGACAGAGGGCGAAACCGACGGCGAGGCCGGAGAGGCCGGCGGCGACGACGGCACAGGCTCCACGGACGAGTCGACCGACACGACCGGAACCGAGGAGCCCGGCGAGTCCGCGGAGCCCTCTGAAACGGGATCGGCCCCGACCTGCGAGGCCCCGGCGGATATCCCCGATGAGGATGTGCGTAGCGAAGTCAACGATGCCTTCGGTGAGGGGCAGGGGACTGAGCGTGCCGTGATTCCCAAGGGCCACATGGACATGGGCGTGGGAACCTCGGACGAATCTGACGCGGATCCGCACACCTTCCTGAAGGACGGCGCCGATCCTGCGAATGTGCAGGAGCGCGAGTCCGGCAGCTTCATTTTCCTAGTCAACAGCCCGAAGGCCAAGGTCGGAGTCCCAGAAGAGTACCAGGAGGAACTGGGGGAGACCGGGTATGCGCTCCCGCAGGCGCAACGTGAAAATCCCGATGTTCCGTGGCTGGGCTTTTCCACCGAGCACCTGAACTCGGCTAAGCAGGGCGTGGACGTGACCATCAAGGACTTCGAAGGCCCCGGTCGCATGGTGACCCTGTCGGACAATGGGTTGGGCAGTGTCAGCCTGCGTCTGGATTCCGAGCACCGTGAGCACAAGGTCAGCTATGCGGTTGGAGCGCACGACCACCAGCAGTTCCTCTTCACCAAGCCGGGCGCGTACCGCGTAGTATTCCGCTACCAGGGCACCGCTGTGGACGGCAAGAAGTTCGATAAGGAGCTGGAGACCTTCTTCGTCATCAAGGATTCGTGCGGGGACGATACGGGCAATGGGAAGTCTGGCCTGGAGGAACTCCAGGAGCTGCAGAAGCACCTCGACAGCGAAAACGTCAAGATCGGCAAATACATGGACCAGATCGTCGGCGGGATCGAGGCGCTGCGGGGTAACCGCAAGGCTTCGCAGCAGCCTTCGACCGGCGGCAATTCCGGAGCATCGGCAGTAGGCGCCGCAAACGGTGGCGCCGCCAATGGCGCCTCCAGCGGAACTAGCGGAACCAGCGGAACTAGCGGAACTAGCAATGGTGGCGGGGCCGTCAACGGCGGAAGCGCTAACTCGGGTGGTTCCTCTGCGGCACTTGGCACCGCATCAGATGCTGCGTCCAGTAGTGCGGTGTCCGGTGGCGGGATTTCCGGCGGTGCTTCCGGTGATGTTTCCGGCGGTGGGACCGGCGGAATTGTTGATGACGCCGCAGAGGCCGACGGTGCCGCAGACGTCGCCGGCGATGAAGCTGAAGGCGACGTCGGTGGCGGCGGTATTCGCCGCATCGACGCAGCCGCGCAGGCCGACCCGAACAACAGTGCAGTGGCGCACAGCGAGGATGCTCAGAACGTAGAGACGAAGAATACCGCCAGCGAGTCCTTCCTGGATACCCTCACTAGCGGCGGCTGGACGACCGGCTTCCTGCTGGGACTGGGTCTGATGGGTCTGCTGGGCGGAGCCCTCCTGTTCTTCGTGGCTGCCCGCAACATGCAGCGCGCCCACACTCTGCAGTTGCTGCAGGCCTACCGCGAGATCAGCCGTGATCGTGCGGAACAGGCCTACGCTGAGGGCGCTTATGCCGAGGACGGCTGGGAGGAAGGCCAGGCCTAGGCCCTGAGTGCTCAGGCCTTCCTCACTTAGGCCTTCCGGCCCCGCCGGCCGGGTACTCGGAACTCGCCCATCAACGGCAGCACCATGCTGCGCTTCAGCGGGTTGGCAGTGCGGTAGGCAGCCGGGCCGTCGTCGCCCGGCGCCAATGCCTCTAGGATCAGATCCACCACGCGTGGCGAATACAGCATCGCCAGGTGGCCGGACAGATCGAACGGGTTATCGTCCTGCACACTCAGGTTGCGCACCCGCGCACCGTCGCCGGCTACCATCACCTGCTTCAGTCGGGGCGTCGCAATACCGTCGTATTTTGCGGTGATCATCGTGTAGTCGACCCCGGGCGTGGTATCCCCATCGCGGTTCAAGTGCTCGCCGAACTCGCTGCCGACGCGCTGGTCGATCGCCGCACCGCCCAGGATCTTCTCCAGCGGCCCAGCGAGCTTGTTGCTCGGATCAACCCTTTCGGCCAGCGTCGAGACACCCGACAGGGTGGTCCCGTGATGCGCCGGCCCTACGCCGACAAGGCGATCCACCTTATTGCGCGCGATATCCGCGCGGTCCGCTCCGCCGGAGTCAGACAGATACAGCCGCGCCTGCGCCACGCCCTGCGAGTGGCCGACCAGGTTCACCTTTTGCGCGCCGGTGCGTTCGATGACATCGTCGATAAAGCGTGCGACCTCCAGCTGCGATGAGCGTAAGAAGTTATTCGCGTACACGCCCGGCGCCTTACCCGTCACCGCGTCCCGATCCTTCCCGTAGTTCACGGCAAAAACCGGGTGACCGGCCGCAATGAGGTGCTTGGCCACGTAATCCCACGTGTTATATGCATTGAGCCACGTGCCGTGGATCAGTACGACCGGCGTTCTGCCGTCTAAAGGTGTGTCCCATTTATTGACGCCCTCCGGAAGTGGATTTTCGCGCCACAGGCTGGAAAGGAATTTCGGGATGAATGCGTCCATGACCCCCAAGGGTAATCAAATCGCAGGGCCTAGTTTTGAATTCGAAAGAAATTGGGGCGTGAGGGGGCGTCGATAAAGAAAAACAGCGATTTGGAGAAGGGGTGAGGAGGGGTGTAACCTCCTTCGAGGAAGTTTGACTAGATCAACAACTAGATCAGAAACGTCAAGTTTTCACCGAAGACCGTCGGTCATCACCGCCCGCACAAACCCTCAGGGGGAGCGTGGGCAGGAGATTGAAGGATCATCGTCATAGATGACGGCCCACGCAGGTAACACGATAGACGTTCGGATCGGATTCCAGCCCTAGAAAGCCGGGGATCCTACGAATGCGCCTTGTGCTTCTTGCGTAAAACGCCGGAAACGCAAGGCGCTTTGTCGTTTATGTACAGTGTTGCCCTTCAACAATGATCGTCGGTGGACGTACAGGTAGAACGTACACCGTAAACATCAGGAAGGAGGCGAGAGTATGGCTAATCCGAAGAACACCGCTTCGCTCGCAGAGCTGAAGGCACGCTTCGAGCAGGCACAGTCCACTCTGTTGACCGAGTACCGTGGCCTGTCCGTGGCTGAGACCACCGAGCTGCGTCGCGCTCTGGGTTCGGACGTTACCTACTCCGTCGCCAAGAACACCATGATCAAGCTGGCTGCTCGTGAAGCTGGCATTGAGCTTGATGAGTCCCTGCTGACCGGTCCGACCGCAATCGCATTCGTCCACGGCGAGGCCGTTGACGCTGCGAAGGCCATGAAGGACTTCAGCAAGGATCACAAGAACTTCGTGATCAAGGGTGGCTACATGGACGGTGCCACGATTGATGCAGCTCAGGTTGAGGCAATCGCCGAGCTGGACAATCGCGAAACCACGCTGGCCAAGCTGGCCGGTGCCATGCAGGGTTCCTTGGCAAAGGCCGCAGGCCTGTTCAACGCACCAGCATCCCAGGTTGCACGCCTGGCCGCTGCACTGCAGGAGAAGAAGGAACAGTAAGTTCCTTCCCCGAATACATAAGACATAAAACACTTTGCCGGCCGGGTCGCCAACACTTTCTGGCCCACCGGCGCAACTACGAAAGGATGCCATCATGGCTAAGCTCACCAAGGACGAGCTCATCGAGGCTTTCAAGGAAATGACCCTCATCGAACTGTCTGAGTTCGTTAAGGAATTCGAAGAGGTCTTCGACGTTACCGCTGCTGCTCCGGTTGCTGCTGTTGCAGCTGCTCCGGGCGCTGAGGGTGGCGCTGCTGCTGAGGAGAAGGACGAGTTCGACGTCATTCTGGAGGACGCAGGCGCTAAGAAGATCGGCGTTATTAAGGTTGTCCGCGAGATCGTCTCCGGCCTGGGTCTGAAGGAGGCCAAGGAGCTGGTTGAGGGTGCTCCGAAGGCTCTGCTGGAGGGTGCTTCCAAGGACGACGCTGAGGCTGCTAAGACCAAGCTGGAAGAGGCTGGCGCAAAGGTCTCCCTCAAGTAAGATCGCCTTACTTTCCGCGCACAGCGGCCTAGTGCCGAATGCGTGGGCACAACACACCGCTGGAAATCACATTCTGTGGCTTCCAGCGGTTTTTGTTGTCTTGCTACCCTGGGGTGAAGATTAGATGCCGGGTAGGGTCGGCATGAAAATTTTAAAGACATAGATGGTGGCATTGAAGTGACGAACGAAGACAGCTCCACGAAGGCTCCGATGAAGAGCTCTAACAAAGGTCTTTACCTATTGGGCGCTTTAGGTGCACTGATTGGTTGTGCGTTGATCACTGTGGGCGTCATGCTCCCGAAGGTCGTCGCGAACGACAAAGCGCTACCGCTAGATCTCGCCGCAACGACCATCACCCTCAAGGATCCGGCTGCGGTGATCGGCCCCAACTACCAGGGGCCTAAGGGGAAAGAGGACGTGACGGCGCCGGTTAACCGCCAGTTCAAGATCACCCTGGAAGAACCCGCCACCGAAGACGAGGCAAGTGCCCGCGTCGGCGTGAGTACCGCGCGGACGGATGTCAAGGACGATCTAGAATCCCTGCTGGATGCGCAGGTCTGGAGCTTTACCGTGGATCGCCGGACGGGCGAGGCGAAGGGGGACGCCAAGGTGTCTGACACGCCGGCTACCCCTGCGACCGACGGCGAGATCGCGGGTTACTGGGCTAAGTTCCCTCAGGGAACTGAGAAGCGCACCTACGACTACTTCGATATGACGTTGCGTCGTGCATTGCCTGCCGAATTCACCGGCACGCGCAATGTGACCACCGCCGAGGGCCGCGAGCATGAGCTGTACGTCTTCCGCCAGGAAATCCCAGCGACGTCGGTGGCTAAGGAGTACGCAGGTATCCGCAACACCATCACTGTGGAGGATGAGAACGGCAAGCCACAGCGCGCACAGCTTTTCCACGAAGGGTGGCGCGAGCTGGCGGTGGAGCCGAAGTCTGGCCTGCTGGTGAGCGTGGAGGAGGACGTGAAGGACACCTACCGCGATAGCTCTGGCAAGGACGTGGAAAATCTGCTGAAGTTCCACGGCAAGACCCCGCAGAGTGTAACGCAGTCCATGCTGAACCAGGCCATGGAAGTCAGCGGACAGCGCCACACCGATAAATGGGGGGTTGCATTGATCGTTGCGGGTGTTATTGTGGCAGCAGCATCCGTGGTGCTGGTCGTGTGGAAGACCGCTAAGCGGAGGGCGGAACGCAGGGCTCAGCGGAAGGCTTAATGATAAGCCGCGCAGAGGGCGCTGGGAGGGGGCGCCGGGAGGGGCGCTGGGACTGTGGCGGAAGCCTAGACAATTGAGCAGCCATGCTATAGGATAGTTCGTTGCGCTGGATTTACTTTGTTGAGTTATTTGCTTCAAAGGAACGACTACGGATCTTCGCAGAACCAATGCGAAGGTATTGCGCGTGATGCAGACTTTGCCAAAAGTGCCAAAAAGGCCATTTGACAAGGTCGTTTAGTCGTTTCTACGTGGCGGTGGCTCAGTGGGGGAAATCCAACTAAATCGACCATCACGAGACCGTACACACACAATCAAGACCGTGCACTACAGCTCCACCACGTAGTGCTGGCCGAGGTTGTGCTGGAAGGACCCATCTTGGCAGTCTCCCGCCAGACCAGCTCAGTGGCCGGAATTCCCGGAGCTCCGCAGCGACACAGCTTTGCGAAGATCGACGCTCCGATTGAGGTTCCAGGCCTTCTAGACCTCCAACGAGAGTCCTTCGCTTGGCTCGTCGGCACGCCCGAGTGGCGTGCCCGCGCCCAAGCCGAGGCAGGGGAGGACGTCCGCATTATGAGCGGACTCGAGGAGATTCTCGAGGAGCTTTCTCCGATCGAGGACTACTCCGAGAACATGTCCCTTACCCTGTCCGAGCCCCGCTTTGATGACGTGAAGTCCACCATCGACGAGGCTAAGGATAAGGACATCAACTACGCGGCACCGCTGTACGTGACCGCGGAATTCACCAACTCTATGTCTGGTGAAATTAAGTCCCAGACCGTATTCATCGGCGACTTCCCGATGATGACCGACAAGGGCACGTTCATCATCAACGGCACCGAGCGTGTCGTTGTTTCCCAGCTTGTTCGTTCCCCGGGTGTGTACTTCGACGCATCCATCGACGCATCCACCGAGCGCCCGCTGCACTCCGTGAAGGTTATTCCTTCCCGCGGTGCATGGCTGGAGTTCGACGTGGATAAGCGCGACACCGTTGGTGTGCGTATCGACCGTAAGCGTCGCCAGCCCGTCACCGTGCTGCTGAAGGCGCTGGGTCTGACCACCCAGGAGATTACCGATCGCTTCGGTTTCTCCGAACTGATGATGTCCACCCTGGAAAAGGACGGTGTGGAGAACACCGACGAGGCACTGCTGGAGATTTACCGCAAGCAGCGCCCCGGTGAGTCCCCGACGCGCGATTCTGCCCAGGCCCTGCTGGAAAACTCCTTCTTCAAGGCAAAGCGTTACGACCTGGCCAAGGTCGGCCGTTACAAGATCAACCGCAAGCTCGGCCTCGGCGGTGACAACGATGGCACGATGATCCTGACTGAAGAGGACATCCTGACGACCATCGAGTACCTGGTGCGCCTGCACGCTGGCGAGAAGTCCATGACTTCCCCCGACGGCACTGAGATCCCGATCGATACCGACGACATCGACCACTTCGGCAACCGTCGTCTGCGTACCGTCGGCGAGCTGATCCAGAACCAGGTTCGCGTTGGCCTGTCCCGCATGGAGCGTGTCGTGCGCGAGCGCATGACCACCCAGGATGCGGAATCCATCACCCCGACCTCCCTGATCAACGTTCGCCCGGTTTCCGCGGCGATCCGCGAGTTCTTCGGCACCTCTCAGCTGTCACAGTTCCTGGATCAGAACAACTCTCTGTCCGGCCTGACTCACAAGCGTCGCCTGTCCGCACTGGGTCCGGGTGGCCTGTCCCGTGAGCGCGCGGGCCTGGAAGTCCGCGACGTTCACCCGTCTCACTACGGCCGCATGTGCCCGATTGAGACCCCGGAAGGCCCGAACATTGGTCTGATCGGTTCCCTTTCCTCTTACGCACGCGTGAACCCGTTCGGCTTCATCGAGACCCCGTACCGCAAGGTTGTGGACGGCCAGATCACCGATGAGGTCTACTACTTCACCGCGGACGAAGAGGACCGCCATGTGATCGCTCAGGCGAACACCCCGTTCGACGAGAATCACCGTTTCACCGAGGACCGCATTGAGGTTCGTCTGCGCGGTGGCGACGTGGAGGTCGTCCCGTACACCGAGGTGGACTACATGGACGTCTCGCCACGACAGATGGTTTCCGTGGCAACGGCCATGATTCCGTTCCTCGAGCACGACGATGCTAACCGTGCACTGATGGGTGCGAACATGCAGCGCCAGGCTGTGCCGCTGCTGCGCTCCGAGTCTCCTTACGTGGGCACCGGTATGGAGCTGCGCGCTGCCTACGATGCTGGCGATATGATCATCGCCCCGAAGGCCGGCGTGGTCGAGTACGTCTCCGCCGACTACATCACCGTCATGGACGACGAGGGCGTGCGCGATACCTTCATGCTGCGCAAGTTCGAGCGCACCAACCAGGGCACCTGCTACAACCAGAAGCCGCTGGTGGACGAGGGCGACCGTGTGGAGGCCGGCCAGGTTCTGGCCGACGGCCCGGGCACCGACAACGGCGAGATGGCACTGGGTAAGAACCTGCTGGTTGCCTTCATGCCGTGGGAAGGCCACAACTACGAGGACGCCATCATCCTGAACCAGCGCATGGTTGAGGAAGACGTTCTGACCTCGATCCACATCGAGGAGTACGAGATTGACGCCCGCGACACCAAGCTGGGCCCAGAGGAGATCACCCGCGACATTCCTAACGTGGGCGAGGATGTCCTGGCAGACCTCGACGACCGCGGTATTGTCCGCATCGGCGCCGACGTCCGCGACGGCGACATCCTGGTCGGTAAGGTCACCCCGAAGGGTGAAACCGAGCTGACTCCGGAAGAGCGCCTGCTGCGCGCCATCTTCGGTGAGAAGGCCCGCGAGGTTCGCGATACTTCCATGAAGGTTCCGCACGGCGAGACCGGTAAGGTCATCGGCGTTCGCGTGTTCTCCCGCGAGGACGACGACGATCTGGCCGCGGGCGTTAACGAAATGGTTCGCGTTTACGTCGCTCAGAAGCGCAAGATCCAGGACGGCGATAAGCTCGCCGGCCGCCACGGTAACAAGGGTGTCGTGGGCAAGATTCTGCCGCAGGAGGATATGCCGTTCCTGCCGGACGGTACCCCGATCGACATCATCCTGAACACCCACGGCGTGCCGCGCCGTATGAACATCGGTCAGGTCCTCGAGGTGCACCTGGGCTGGCTGGCTAAGGCCGGCTGGAAGGTAGATACCGAATCCCAGGATCCGAAGATCCAGAAGATGCTGGAGACCCTGCCGGAGGAGCTGTACGACGTTCCGGCGGACTCCCTGACCGCCACCCCGGTGTTCGACGGTGCTTCCAATGCCGAGCTGTCCGGCCTGCTGCGTTCTTCGCTGCCGAACCGCGACGGCGAGCGCCAGGTCGACGATTTCGGTAAGTCCAACCTGATCGATGGCCGTTCCGGCGAGCCCTTCCCGTACCCGGTTTCCGTGGGCTACATGTACATGCTGAAGCTCCACCACCTGGTCGACGAGAAGATCCACGCCCGTTCCACTGGCCCTTACTCCATGATTACCCAGCAGCCGCTGGGTGGTAAGGCACAGTTCGGTGGCCAGCGCTTTGGTGAGATGGAGGTGTGGGCAATGCAGGCATACGGTGCCGCCTACACCCTGCAGGAGCTTCTGACCATCAAGTCTGACGACGTGGTTGGCCGTGTGAAGGTGTACGAGGCGATCGTGAAGGGCGAGAACATCCCGGATCCTGGTATCCCGGAGTCCTTCAAGGTCCTTCTGAAGGAGCTGCAGTCGCTCTGCCTGAACGTTGAGGTTCTGGCAGCCGACGGCACCCCGATGGAGCTGTCCTCCGACGATGACGATGAGCTGGAGAATGCTAACGCAGCTCTGGGCATCAACCTGTCCCGTGACGAGCGTCCGGATGCTGACATGGATGTCAGCTAGGGCGTTGACGACCCTAAACATCTGACTTTCGTACATTCGCCGTACTTTCGGCGCTTGAGCCCGACAAACAACACAGCTTAAAGCGCCGTAACTACCCAAAGCCCTCCGCCAAGAGGAGGGGAAAGGAAGTCCACGTGCTGGACGTCAACTTTTTCGATGAACTTCGCATCGGACTAGCGACCGCTGACGACATCCGTCGATGGTCCCGTGGCGAGGTCAAGAAGCCTGAGACCATTAACTACCGCACCCTGAAGCCGGAGAAGGATGGCCTGTTTTGCGAGCGCATTTTCGGCCCCACCCGCGACTGGGAGTGTGGCTGTGGCAAGTACAAGCGTGTGCGCTACAAGGGCATCATCTGTGAGCGCTGTGGCGTTGAGGTGACCAAGTCCAAGGTTCGCCGTGAGCGCATGGGACACATCGAGCTGGCCGCTCCCGTCACCCACATCTGGTACTTCAAGGGCGTGCCCTCTCGCCTGGGCTACCTGCTGGATCTGGCTCCGAAGGATCTGGAAAAGATCATCTACTTCGCCGCCAACATCATCACCTCCGTCGACGAGGAAGGTCGCCACAACGACCAGTCCACCCTCGAGGCAGAGATGATGCTGGAGAAGAAGGAGGTCGAGCAGGAGCGCGACGCTGAGCTGGCCGACCGCGCCAAGGTGCTTGAAGAGGACCTGGCTGAGCTCGAGGCCGCTGGTGCCAAGAACGATGCCAAGAAGAAGGTGCAGAACGCGGCTGACCGCGAGATGCGCCACATCCGCGAGCGCGCCGAGCGCGAAATCGACCGCCTGGACGAGATCTGGAACACCTTCGTCAAGCTGGCACCGAAGCAGATGATTGTGGATGAGAACATCTACAACGAGCTGGTCGACCGCTACGAGGACTACTTCACTGGCGGCATGGGTGCAGAGGCCATCCAGACCCTTATCCGCAGCTTCGACCTCGAGGCTGAGGCTGAGGTGCTGCGCGAGGTCATCCGCGACGGCAAGGGACAGAAGAAGCTGCGTGCTCTGAAGCGCCTGAAGGTCGTCGCAGCGTTCCTGCGTTCCGGCAACGACCCGGCCGGCATGGTGCTGGACTGCATTCCGGTGATCCCGCCGGAGTTGCGCCCCATGGTGCAGCTGGACGGTGGCCGCTTCGCGACCTCCGACCTGAACGACCTGTACCGTCGCGTGATCAACCGCAACAACCGCCTGAAGCGCATGCTGGACCTCGGCGCCCCCGAGATCATCGTGAACAACGAGAAGCGCATGCTGCAGGAATCCGTCGACGCGCTGTTCGACAACGGCCGTCGTGGTCGTCCGGTCACCGGCCCGGGCAACCGTCCGCTGAAGTCCCTGTCTGACCTGCTGAAGGGCAAGCAGGGCCGCTTCCGCCAGAACCTGCTGGGTAAGCGCGTGGACTACTCCGGCCGTTCCGTGATTATCGTTGGTCCGCAGCTGAAGCTGCACCAGTGTGGTCTGCCGAAGCTGATGGCTCTGGAGCTGTTCAAGCCATTCGTGATGAAGCGCCTGGTCGAGAAGTCCTACGCGCAAAACATCAAGTCCGCTAAGCGCATGGTGGAGCGCCAGCGCCCCGAGGTGTGGGACGTGCTGGAAGAGGCCATCGCCGAGCACCCGGTGATGCTGAACCGTGCACCTACGCTGCACCGCCTGGGTATCCAGGCCTTCGAGCCGATCCTGGTCGAGGGTAAGGCTATCCAGCTGCACCCGCTGGCCTGTGAGGCCTTCAACGCGGACTTCGACGGTGACCAGATGGCAGTCCACCTACCGCTGAGCGCTGAGGCACAGGCAGAGGCTCGCATCCTGATGCTGGCTTCCAACAACATTCTGTCCCCGGCCTCCGGTAAGCCACTGGCTATGCCGCGTCTGGACATGGTGACCGGCCTGTACTACCTGACCCTGCTGAAGAAGCCGGAAGAGTTCGGTGGTCAGGGTGCCTACACCCCGGCTACCGACGAGGCTCCCGCACAGGGCGTGTACTCCTCCCTGGCCGAGGCCATCATGGCTTACGACCGTGGCGTGCTGGGCCTGCAGGCTCCGATCCGCGTGCGCATCAACCACCTGCGCCCGACCGCGGAGATCGAGGCCGAGCGGTTCCCGGATGGTTGGCAGCGAGGCCAGACCTGGCTGGCGGAGACCACCCTGGGTCGCGTGCTGTTCAACGAGCTGCTGCCGTGGAACTACCCATACGTAGAGGGCGTCATGGCGAAGAAGCCACAGGCTACCGTCATTAACGACCTCGCGGCGAAGTACCCGATGATCACCGTGGCACAGACGGTGGACAAGCTGAAGGATGCCGGCTTCTACTGGGCTACCCGCTCCGGCGTGACCATCACCATGCACGACGTGCTGGTTCTGCCTAACAAGCAGGAAGTTCTGGATAACTACGAGGCCAAGGCTCGAGTTATCGAGAAGAAGATGGCACGCGGCAAGATCAACGAGGCCGAGCGCTACCAGTCCCTGGTTGACCTGTGGAAGGAAGCTACCGACTTGGTGGGTCAGTCCGTCGAGGATCTGTACCCGGACGACAACCCGATTCCGATGATCGTGAAGTCGGGTGCTGCCGGTAACATGCGTCAGATCTGGACCCTGGCCGGCATGAAGGGCATGGTTACGAACTCCCGCGGTGAGTACATCACCCGCCCGATTAAGACCTCCTTCCGTGAAGGCCTGTCCGTGCTGGAGTACTTCAACAACTCCCACGGTTCCCGTAAGGGCCTGGCCGATACGGCTCTGCGTACCGCCGACTCGGGTTACCTGACCCGTCGTCTGGTGGACGTGGCGCAGGACGTCATCGTGCGCGAGGACGACTGTGGCACCAAGCAGGGTGCCATGATGTCCGTCGCTGTTCCGGTTCTGGATGGCGAGGGCAAGCCGACCGGTAACTACACTCCGGCAGACTTCGTCGAAACGTCTGTTCTGGGTCGTTACCTAGCTAGTGACGCCACCGACTCCGCAGGTACCGTTCTCATCGAAGAGGGCAAGGTCATCGATGAAGCCGGTTTGCAGAAGCTCATCGAAGCTGGCGTGGAGGAAGTCAAGGTCCGCTCCGTGATGACCTGTGCTACCAACACTGGCGTGTGCTCCACCTGTTACGGCCGTTCCATGGCGACCGGCAAGAAGGTCGAGATCGGCGAGGCCGTCGGCATCGTCGCCGCTCAGTCCATTGGTGAGCCGGGTACCCAGCTGACCATGCGTACGTTCCACCTGGGTGGTGTCGGTGGCGACATTACCGGTGGTCTGCCGCGTGTTCAGGAGCTGTTCGAGGCTCGTGTTCCGAAGGCCAAGTCCCCGATCGCTTCGGTGGACGGCAAGGTTCGCATCGAGGACGACGACAACTTCTTCACCCTCACCATCGAGCCGGATGACGGCTCCGATGATGTGGTGTACGAGAAGCTGTCCAAGCGCCAGGGTCTGGCAACGCTGGGCACCGGTGGCGTGGAGCGTCCGATCCGCGATGGCGACCACGTGAAGATGGGACAGCAGTTGCTGAAGGGTGCCGCGGATCCGCACGAGGTTCTGCGCGTGCTCGGCCGCCGTGGCGTGCAGCAGCACCTGATCAACGAGGTCCAGAAGGTCTACCGCGATCAGGGTGTGGCCATCCACGACAAGCACATCGAGATCATCGTGCGCCAGATGCTGCGCCGCGTGACCGTCATCGACTCCGGCTCGACCGAGTTCCTGCCGGGCTCCCTGGTGGATCACGCCGACGCGGTGGCTGCGTCCAAGGAGGCCGTCAAGACCGGTGGCCGTCCGGTGGAGGTTCGCGCCGAGATCATGGGTATCACGAAGGCCTCCCTGGCTACCGAGTCCTGGCTGTCCGCCGCCTCGTTCCAGGAGACCACCCGCGTGCTCACGGACGCTGCCATTAACAAGCGTTCCGACAAGCTGATCGGTCTGAAGGAGAACGTGATCATCGGTAAGCTGATCCCGGCTGGTACGGGTATCTCCCGCTACCGCAACATCACCGTGGAGCCGACCGAGGAGGCTCGCGCAGCGGCGTACTCCCTGCCGTCCTCCTTCGGGGATGGCTTCTACGCCGACGACAACTACGGCGAGTTCACCGGCGCTGCCGTGCCGCTGGACGACATGGATCTGATGTAACCCATTAAGATCCCCGGACTGGCTGCCCTGTGGGTTTGCCGGTTCACCATTTAAGCGGGCGCTTCCCTTCGAACGGGGAGGCGCCCGCTTTTGTGCGTCCTGGTGCACTGGTGCCCTAAGATGAGCTGCATGGGAATCATGTTTCGTAACTCCAAGAACTTCGGGCCATTCCGAGTAAACACCTCTTCTGGTGGAGTCGGCGGCTCCACCCGCCTAGGCCCTGTGCGACTTACTCAGCGCGCCGACGGTCGCCAGACAGTCACCATTCACACGCCGATCCGTGGCCTGAACTTCACCAAGACCTTCGGCAGTAAACGCCGCTAATTTCCCAGCGCCCGCTTCGTCTTCTTTGTCGCCGTTGCCGCCCAGGGATCCTCGGGCCATGGGTGCTTCGGGTAGCGCCCCCGCATGTCCTTACGCACTCCCTGATAGGGGCCATCCCAGAAGCTCCGCAGGTCGTCGGTGACGGCAAGCTCGCGCCCGGCCGGGGACAGTAGGTGGAACAGAACCTTTTGCCCCGCGATCGTGGGGGATTCCGCCAGACCGAAGCATTCCTGCAGCTTGACGCGCACAATTGGGCGCCCGGTTTCGTAGCTGATCTTCGGTGCTGAACCGCTGGGTACCTCTAACCTCTCCGGAGCCAGTTCGTCCATCCGCCCGGCCTCGGGCCACGGAAGTTGCCGCATGATTGCCTGGTATGCGTCGATGTCGGCAATCCTTTCGCCCGCCACGACCCTCTCGGCTTCGGGCGTGTAGTCGCCTGCCGTGAGTTCCGGCCACGGTTCGCCGAGTTGTTCGCGGAGGTAGTCGACTCTTTCCTTTATTCTTGACGCCCCCTCCGTCATCCGTAGCCACCCGAGTCCCTGGGCAGCCAAGGCTGCGACTGCCTGGCTCCTTTCTTGGTCGCCGAGCTCGGTGATTGATACTGGCGTGCTGGATAGTTCGATGGCTCCAAGGTGCCGGGTGCGGCGGGCGCGGAGCTTCCCGTCGGCAATATGCGCGGTGACGTCCTCCCGCACCTGGGCGAGGGGTGGTGTTTCTAGCCGCGCGGCCGCGCGGATCAGGGGAGTGCGACCCAGCTGCACTTCCGCTACTGCCAACCATTCGGAGCCGCCGAGTGAACGGCGCAGCTCCGGGGCCAGCGTGGCACGTGTTCCGGAGGCCAGTAGGTATTCTGTGCCTTCACAGCCACTGCCACTGCCGCTGCCAGCGCTGCCGCCGCTGACGGCCACCATTTTAGCCACGCGGTCGGGGTAGGCCGAGGCAACAACCTCGCCGGGAGTCGCCGAGCCCTGGTCGTCCACCATGCGCGCGAAACGACGCACTTCGGAGACTTGTGGCCGCGCTTCGGCGAGATCCCCCTGAAGACCGGTCGACAGCGCGGCCACTACCTCGGCTGCGGCGGAACCGTGAGCCAGCAAGGCGGCACCCAGGCGCGGGTCGGCGGGAATCCGTGCCAGCTTCTGACCCGTCTCTGTGATCGCGCCGTGCCTATCCAGCGCGCCCAAAGCCTGCAACTCCTCGTTGGCATCGGTGAGGGTTGCGGCCGGAGGGGCGTCCAGAAGAGAAATATCTGGCGAACCCCAGGCAGCGAGGGTCAGGGCGGCGGCGACGAGATCCGACGAGAGGATTTCCGGGGTGATGCCGGGCGCGAAGTGGGAATAGTCTGCCGCGGAGTAGGCGCGGTAGACCTGGCCGGGGCCGAGGCGACCCGCGCGACCGGCGCGCTGATCAGCGCTGGCTTTGGAGGTAGAGGTGGTGACCAGCCCCGTCATGCCGCGCGCTTGGTCGCGGCGGGGAGTGCGGGACAGGCCGGCATCGACCACCGCATGTACGCCGGGGACGGTGAGAGAGGACTCTGCGATGGAGGTGGCGACGACGATGGGGGAGTCGCCGGCGAGCGCGACATCCTGTTCGTGGGAGGTCAGACCTCCGTGGAGTGGTACGGAATCGGGGAGGTGGGAGCAGACCCAGTCGATTTCCTTGCGGCCCGGCACGAACACAAGGGTGCGATGGTCGGGATGGCCTGCTTCGCGCTGGCTTGAGTGGGCCTGCAGCGCCAGATCAGCGACGTGGCGGTAGAAGGCAGGGGAACCTTGGGCACGCTCGGGGTGCGGGTGATAGGAGATATCCAGCGGATGAGTGACCGCTGGGGTGGAGGCAACCTGCGCACCCATATAGTCAGCGAGCTTCTGTGTGTCGACGGTGGCGGACATGGCGCAGAGGTAGAGCTCCCCGGCGGGATCGCCTTCGCGCAGTAGTGCGACTTCCTGGCACATGGCCAGCACAAGGTCGGAATCCAGTTGGCGCTCGTGGACTTCGTCGATGAGAACCGCGCCCACGCCCTCCAGGGCGGGGTCGGCGAGGAGGCGGTTGAGGAGGACTCCTGGGGTGACGAAGTCCACGAGGCTGCCGGGGTGGTGTTCTCCGCGGATGCTGTAGCCGACGCGGTCGCCTACTCGGGAGCCGTCGAGGTGGGCGAGGCGCCGGGCTGCGGCGCGGACGGCCACGCGACGAGGTGCGGTGACTAGGACCTTCGGCGGAGTAGCCGGGGTGGCTTGGGTGGCTCGGGCGGCTTGGGAGGCCGTGCGCGCTGTGTGCCGCAGAATATTGGAGAGTGCAGGCGGAACGAGGGTTGTCTTACCTGTTCCGGGAGGTGCTTCCACCACCAGTGAGCCGCGTTCTGGGATACGCGGTAGAAGCTCGGCGGCGGGCAGGCCGTCGCCGATGATTGCTAGGTCGAAAGGGGGAGGAAACATCGGGATGATTGTAGGCCATCCCGATGCCTCCGCTTTGGTTCTAGTGGAAGAACTTCATCACGCAAGAAATCAGCACTCCCAGAACTCCGGCTCCGAAGAGGGAGAGCCAGAAGGTCTTCTGGGTTTCCTTTGCCTCATCCGACTTGTCGATGCCGAAGATCTTCTGGAAGAAGGCGAGGATGCCTTCCTTGGAAGAGCCGCTAGCCGAGGACTCCGGATCCTTCGGGTCCGCTGGCTTGGGGTCTTCCGGCTTCGGGTTCGGCTTGGGCTCTGGCTTGCTCGGACCTTCTGGCTTGTTTGGATCCTCCGGCTTGCCTGGGTCTTCTGGCTTGGGCTCTGGCTTGCTCGGATCTTCTGGCTTGTTTGGATCCTCCGGCTTGCCTGGGTCTTCCGGCTTCGGCTCCGGCTGCGACGCAGCCTTGATGGCGGTCTCATTCAGTTGTACGGCGGTAGTCGTGCACTTTGTGGGAACGTCTCCAACCTTGGTGACCATTGTCAGATCGATCACGTTGTTTGGTGCACTGACGGTTACCTTTTGCCCATCCTTGGAGCGGAGGGAGAACTCGACTGGCTTCGCAGAGACCGTAATGTCCTGGCTACCGGTCTTCGATGCCGTGAGGACGTTGTCGACCGTCAGAACGCCGTTGGACAGGGTTACTCCTGCCGGGGTACCAACCAGCTCGGCATTTGGGGACACTTGCAGGCGCGCAGTACTGGACTTTGCCTCGACAGAACTAATCAGGCTGAATGCGAAGGAGGAGATCTTGGACTCGCCAATCGAGACCTTTACAGGGATATCTGCGCTGGGCGCGACTTCGCTTGGCATGTCAACGGTGACGGTGCTGGAGGTTTCTACTGATTTATCAACTCCTAGTGCCGTGTAAGTGCAGTTGAGTGCCAGGTTCTTGTTGGTGGCTTCTGCAGCAGCCTGAGGCAGCAGAGAGGGGGCAGCTACGCTGGTAGCGGTGAACAGAAGGGACACTGCGGCCGCACCAGCAGCGAAACAGCGATTAATACGAAGACTCTTCATCGGGTCATCCTTAAGATCTTGAACAAATGCCCAACAGATGTTTCTGTGGCGAAACTAAAATTAACATGAGTGGTTTCTGGCCTGTGGGCAAAATGGTCAAGAAAAATCTTTCGGGGGAGCGGGTTGCTGTGGGCGGTCTTAGTGGTGGCGCCTTAGCTCATTTGGTTTCCTGTGCGCACTGCGGTAGTCTCACCGACGTAGATTGTATTGCTCCAATGGCGCGCACCATCAGGTGAACGGCAGAGGGTGCTTAATACAGGGATCTTCGTGCCGAGTGCGCGGAGTGATACAAAACGGTAGCGGCCCCGAAAGAGCCCCCATTTTTTGCTGTTTAAAGGCGTTTTATTCACCTAGCGGCGCTGGTGGGGAGCCAACTCCGGGGTCACGATGTACCGAGACTTCTGCAAGTTTAAAACCCAAAGAAGAAAGTCTATCTATGCCAACTATTCAGCAGCTGGTCCGCAAGGGCCGTCACGATAAGAGCACGAAGGTTGCCACTGCTGCGCTGAAGGGCTCCCCGCAGCGTCGCGGTGTGTGCACCCGCGTGTACACCACCACTCCGAAGAAGCCGAACTCCGCACTGCGTAAGGTCGCTCGTGTTCGCCTGACCTCCGGTATCGAGGTTTCTGCCTACATCCCGGGTGAGGGCCACAACCTGCAGGAGCACTCCATGGTGCTCGTCCGCGGCGGTCGTGTGAAGGACCTCCCGGGTGTTCGTTACAAGATCGTGCGTGGTTCCCTCGACACCCAGGGTGTTAAGGACCGCAAGCAGGCACGTTCCCGCTACGGCGCTAAGAAGGAGAAGTAAACAATGCCACGTAAGGGTCCAGCACCTTCCCGACAGCTAGTCAAGGATCCGGTTTACGGCGACGTTCTCGTCTCCCAGCTGGTTAACAAGGTTCTCCTTGACGGTAAGAAGTCCACCGCCGAGCGCATCGTCTACGGCGCACTGGAGCAGTGCCGTGAGAAGACCGGCACCGATCCGATCCTCACCCTGAAGAAGGCTCTCGACAACGTTAAGCCGGCTCTTGAGGTTCGTTCCCGCCGTGTTGGTGGCGCTACCTACCAGGTTCCGGTTGAGGTTCGCCCCGGCCGTTCCACCACTCTGGCTCTGCGTTGGCTGGTGACCTTCACCCGTCAGCGTCGTGAGAACACCATGACCGAGCGTCTCGCCAACGAGATCCTGGACGCATCCAACGGTCTGGGTGCATCCGTGAAGCGTCGCGAAGACACTCACAAGATGGCAGAGGCCAACCGCGCCTTCGCCCACTACCGCTGGTAGCAGCGGCCTTATAGCCTCACCGCCCTAACTTTATAAAGGGCAGTGGGGCTATAGTGCTATTGACCGCGTGAGGGCGTCATCTAGAAAAACAACTAGAAAACAACCGGCCCCCGACGCGACTTGACGGCGCAAAGCTGGCACAATAGAACGAGTACGTAATCACCTGCGGCTTGCAGGGGCTTTTTAAGGCACTTTTGAACATCAATGTGAACATCATGGAAGCCTCGGCCAAGTCGCTCAACAACGAAATGAGCGGGGTAACCCAGTGGCACTTGAAGCGTTGACCGACCTGAAGAAGGTCCGCAACATCGGCATCATGGCGCACATCGATGCTGGTAAGACCACCACCACGGAGCGCATCCTTTTCTACACCGGCATCAACCGTAAGATCGGTGAGACCCACGATGGCGCCTCCACGATGGACTGGATGGAGCAGGAGAAGGAGCGCGGAATTACGATTACTTCCGCCGCGACCACCTGTTTCTGGGAAGGCAACCAGATCAACATCATCGACACCCCGGGTCACGTGGACTTCACCGTAGAGGTGGAGCGCTCGCTGCGTGTTCTGGATGGTGCCGTTGCTGTGTTCGACGCCAAGGAAGGCGTTGAGCCGCAGTCCGAGCAGGTCTGGCGCCAGGCAACCAAGTACGACGTTCCGCGTATCTGCTTCGTCAACAAGATGGACAAGCTGGGTGCGGACTTCTACTACACCGTGCAGACCATCATCGACCGCCTGGGTGCAAAGCCACTGGTAATGGCCCTGCCGATCGGTGCGGAGGATGACTTCGACGGCATCGTTGACCTGCTGAACATGCGTGCAGTTACATGGCGCGGCAAGGTTGAGATCGGCGCGGAGCCGACCTACGAAGAGATCCCGGAGGATCTGAAGGAAAAGGCTGAGGAGTACCGCGAGAAGCTCGTCGAGACCGTTGCTGAGTCCGACGAAGAGCTGATGGAGCGCTACTTCGCTGGTGAAGAGATCACCGTAGACGAGCTGAAGGCACAGATCCGCAAGCTGACCATCAACTCTGAGGTCTACCCGGTTTACTGTGGCTCTGCCTACAAGAACAAGGGCATCCAGCCGATGCTGGACGCTGTGATCGACTTCCTGCCGAACCCGATGGACGTTGGCTCCATCAAGGGCCACGACGCTAAGGACGCCGAGGTTGAGGTTCTGCGCAAGCCGTCCAAGGATGAGCCGTTCTCCGCTCTGGCTTTCAAGGTTGCCGTTCACCCGTTCTTCGGCAAGCTGACCTATGTCCGCGTGTACTCCGGTTCCGTCGAGTCCGGTGCACAGGTCATGAACTCCACCAAGGACAAGAAGGAGCGCATCGGTAAGCTGTTCCAGATGCACTCCAACAAGGAGCAGCCGGTGGATCGCGCATCCGCTGGTCACATCTACGCCTTCATTGGTCTGAAGGACACGACCACTGGCGATACCCTGTGTGACGCCCAGGATCCGGTCATCCTGGAGTCCATGGACTTCCCGGATCCGGTGATCGAGGTGGCCATCGAGCCGAAGACCAAGTCTGACCAGGAGAAGCTGGGTACCGCCATCCAGAAGCTGGCGGAAGAGGACCCGACCTTCACCGTTAAGCTGGACGAGGAGACCGGCCAGACCGTTATCGGCGGTATGGGCGAGCTGCACCTGGACGTTCTGGTTGACCGTATGCGCCGCGAGTTCAAGGTCGAGGCAAACATCGGTAACCCGCAGGTTGCTTACCGCGAGACCATCCGCAAGCCGGTCGAGAAGCTGGAATACACCCACAAGAAGCAGACTGGTGGTTCCGGTCAGTTCGCACGCGTCATCATCGCTGTCGAGCCGTACGAGCCGGAAGAGGGCTCCGATCAGACCTACGAGTTCGTCAACGAGGTCACCGGTGGCCGCGTGCCGAAGGAGTACATCCCGTCCGTCGACGCTGGTATCCAGGACGCTATGCAGTACGGCTACCTGGCCGGCTTCCCGCTGGTGAACATCAAGGCCACCCTGCTGGATGGTGCTTACCACGAGGTCGACTCCTCCGAAATGGCCTTCAAGCTGGCTGGTTCCCAGGCACTGAAGGAAGCTGTTGCCAAGGCAAAGCCGGTTCTGCTGGAGCCGCTGATGGCCGTTGAGGTCATCACCCCTGAGGAGTACATGGGCGACGTTATCGGCGACATCAACTCCCGCCGTGGCCAGGTCTCCTCCATGGATGACCGCGCTGGCGCCAAGATCGTGAAGGCAAAGGTGCCGCTGTCCGAGATGTTCGGCTACATCGGCGACCTGCGTTCCCGCACTGCCGGCCGCGCTAACTTCTCCATGATCTTCGATTCCTACGGTGAAGTTCCGACCAACGTCGCATCCGACATCATCGCGGAGCGTAACGGCGGTCAGGCCTAATACAGGCAGACCCCTAGCAAGGTGTCTTGTTAGTGACGCCCCTTCGGCGCCCGTCTCTACGGGCGTTGTCTAAAGGGGGAAGGCACGGGCGAGGGGCCTTGCAGGGTAGGGGTCAGCACGGCGTAGGCCTGCGTCAATAAACAAATAAAAAAATAGATTGCTTGCGTGGCCAGGAATGGCTGCAGGTCTGGAAGCTACCCCAATGTTCGTGGGGTTTCAGATCAAGCGTGGCGGTCAATTTTTCTAGATGACTAAAGTGACGTAGGATGCGGTGTGCTGGCCGTTACCCAGTTCGCGTGTAGCGCGACTGGCCTCGAAACACAAAGTCGGGGCAAAGATGTTCGTTACACGGATAATCTGAAATTCGGCAAGAAGTAAGAAACTAGCCAGTAGGCGACCCGAAACAGACGGGAAGGCAACTGGTTGGCAACAAAAGTTAATGTGGCTGCGAGAGTCGTAGCCACCGAGCAGTCCAGGAGGACACAAAGTGGCGAAGGCTAAGTTCGAGCGTTCCAAGCCGCACGTAAACATCGGCACCATCGGTCACGTCGACCACGGCAAGACCACCACCACTGCCGCGATTACCAAGGTTCTGGCTGACAAGTTCCCAGAGGCCAACAAGTCCTTCGCTTTCGACGCCATCGATAAGGCGCCGGAGGAGAAGGAGCGTGGCATCACGATCAACATCTCCCACGTTGAGTACGAGACCGAGAAGCGCCACTACGCTCACGTTGACGCTCCGGGCCACGCTGACTACATCAAGAACATGATCACCGGTGCTGCTCAGATGGACGGCGCCATCCTGGTTGTTGCTGCAACCGATGGCCCGATGCCGCAGACCCGCGAGCACGTTCTGCTGGCTCGCCAGGTTGGCGTTCCGTACATCCTGGTTGCACTGAACAAGTGCGACATGGTTGACGATGAGGAGCTGCTGGAGCTCGTTGAGATGGAGGTCCGCGAGCTGCTGGCTGAGCAGGACTTCGACGAGGAAGCTCCGGTTGTTCACATCTCCGCACTGAAGGCCCTGGAGGGCGACGAGAAGTGGGCTAACCAGATTCTCGAGCTGATGCAGGCTTGCGACGACGCCATCCCGGATCCGGAGCGCGAGACCGACAAGCCGTTCCTGATGCCGGTTGAGGACATCTTCACCATTACCGGTCGCGGTACCGTTGTTACCGGCCGTGTTGAGCGTGGCATCCTGAACCTGAACGACGAGGTCGAGATCCTGGGTATCCGCGAGAAGTCCCAGAAGACCACCGTTACCTCCATCGAGATGTTCAACAAGCTGCTGGACACCGCAGAGGCCGGCGACAACGCTGCACTGCTGCTGCGTGGCCTGAAGCGCGAGGACGTTGAGCGTGGCCAGATCATCGCTAAGCCGGGCGAGTACACCCCGCACACCGAGTTCGAAGGCTCCGTCTACGTTCTGTCCAAGGACGAGGGCGGCCGCCACACCCCGTTCTTCGACAACTACCGTCCGCAGTTCTACTTCCGCACCACCGACGTTACCGGTGTTGTGAAGCTGCCGGAGGGCACCGAGATGGTTATGCCGGGCGACAACGTTGACATGTCCGTCACCCTGATCCAGCCGGTTGCTATGGACGAGGGCCTGCGCTTCGCTATCCGTGAGGGTGGCCGCACCGTTGGCGCTGGTCGCGTTACCAAGATCACCAAGTAGTCTTAACTACGCAGCTGATCGCCGCTTAGCGCTTAGGCGCTAAACGGTTATAGCCCCGGGTTCCGAAAGGAATCCGGGGCTTTTGCTATGGCAACGGGCGCCGGTAGCGCTAGGGAAGCTAGTCCCAGGGCTAGTCCCAGGGCTAGTCCCAGGGGAAGCGATTCAACGTAGTCCAGCTGAGCGTGTTGTTCTTGCCAGACGTCGGCACGGCGAGGCTGAGGGCGTCCGCAATATAGCGATCCTCACTCATCTCCAACGGCGTGCCCTTCGCATCGCGCGACAAGCGTCGGTGGACCAGTACGGGGTCGCCGGCATCGAGAGGCAGCCAGCGCGCGTCTACCTCGCCCGCCTTCGCCGCGGAGAACACGTTGTCGGCAGCAAAGAAGTGGACGTTGTGGCGGGAGGCCAGTTCGTTGGTCACCGAAGGGCAAGTCGGATCCATCGGCTCGACTTTGGTGCCGACCCAGGCCGGGTAGCGGGTGCGTTCCAGCATGATGGGGGAACCGTCGATGGTGCGCACACGCAGCACGGTGAGTACTTGTTCGCCCGGGGGAACGCGCAGAAGCTCGGCATCCTGTTCGGTCTGCTCTGCCCATTCCTGGGAGATGACGTGTCCGCCTGGCGTGCGTCCGCGGCTGTAAGCCCATTGAGCGAAGCTGCGGAACTTGGAGATCTCGGGGAAGCGCGCCGGCATGCGCATGACTACTTTGCGCGCGCCGCGTTTCGAACTCAGGATGCCTTCGTCGACCAGTACATTCAGCGCCTGGCGCATGGTGCCGGGGGCAACGTCGAAGCGGTCTGCAAGGGCTTTCTCGCTGGGTATGGGTTCCCCAACGCGTAGCTTTTGGCTACGGATTTCCTCGCGCAGTTCGCGTGCGATTTGCTCGTAGCGGGTGGTCATTTGTCGCCCTCTCTGTATCCGCGGCGAAACTCTTCCGGCAGTTTGTTTATGACCGTGTTCCTGATGTTCCCCGCAAATCGTCCGGCGCTACGTGCGAGGTTCTCTGCCATCCCGACGGCCTGCTCGGCTGCGTCCATGGCCTGTTCCGCTCTCTGTTCGGAGATGAAGCTTGGCCGGTGTTCCTGGACCTGGCGGCGTAGGCGTGCCCGCCGATCCCAGCTTTCGTCGAGTACCCGCAGCGCCTCGATCAGTTCGGCATCCGTCCCACCTGCGTCGGGGTGGTGCTTCCGAACTAGTGCGCGCCGTTGGCGTTGGTATTCGGGGTTGCTGCGGTAATCGCTCAATGCAGTTCCTCTGTTGTGGACGCCACCTGCGGCCATTCGCCTTCAAATCTCATTTGTGTGGCGATTGTAGTTGTGGGCTGCCTCAATGGGGGAGAGGCGCTGCCGGTACATGGAAAAGCCCACCTGCATCGGCTACTAGGCCAAGGAAGGTGGGCTGGTTTCTAGCGCGCGTGTCCCCTTGGGGATACGTGCCTTAGGGCTTCGGCTTAAGCGAAGATCTTGCGGCGAACGGCGAACGCGCCAGCTGCGACCATAGCCAGGACAGCCAGGGCAGCCAGGCCGCGAGCAGCGGTGTTGGAGCCGGTCTGTGCCAGCATGCCGCGGTCGGTGTTGGCAGCGCCAGCGTCCTGGCCGGCCAGCTGGCCGCCCTGGGCGATGACCTCGTCCTTGTTTTCCTGCAGCATCTTGTCGGAAGCTGCCTTCTCCTCGGCAGACGGAGCTTCCTTGCTGTTCTCGTCCTTGACGTAGGTCTTGCCGTCGTTAGCCAGGTGCCAGACGATGCCGCCGATGATCAGGGCAGCCGGCAGAGCCAGCCAAGCCAGCTGCTTCTTGTCGAACTCCTGGCACTCTGCGCGCATCTCATCGGTGATCGGCTCGTTGACCTTGTTGGGATCCTTCACGTAGACGTTCGGATCCTGCAGGTGCTGGTAGCAGGTGTTGCCGAACTTGTCTTTCTTGGTGGCCGGAGCCGGGATGCCCTCTTCGGTCGGGACGCCGAAGGCCTTGTTGTAGTCTGCACGCATCTGGTCGGTGATCGGCTCGTTTGCCTTGTTGGGATCCTTCACGTAAACGCTCGGATCCTGCGTGCTCTGGTACCAGGTGTTACCTTCGTCATCCTGCTTGGTGGCCGGGGCCGGGATGTTGGTGTCCTCGGCAGAATCAGTCTCCGTAGCGGGAATCTGAGCCTGGGCAACAGTTGCGCCGCCGAGAGTGAGGGCGCCAGCCATTGCGACTGCGGTCAGGGATTGCGAGAAACGCTTCATGTTATCTCCTTCAAGAAATAGGTCGTGCGCAATGCCCACCAAACAGCGAAGGCATTAACACGAGTAACATTAGACCCGTCCTTAACATTTGTCACATCTTTTTCTAAGTTAATGAGATTTAGCGCATTCTGGGGGTAGTGCTTCTACTGACCCGATTGCCCAGGGTGGGGAGCGCTAGCGGTGCTGGAAGTTCCCTGATATTGCCAACCCACAACAGCATTACGCACGGCAGAGGCAAGGGGGTTCGCGGGCTGGATGCAGCTAATCGTCAGTAGTCGGCCCGGCATGGGGCCGTCCCCCCAAATCTGTGGATCCTTCGATAGCGCATCCTTGCTGGGATCGTGCAGGTCGGATGCGGAATAGACCAGCCAGTTGTCTCCAGATTCGGCTGTGCGGATATACAGCTTGTCGCCCACGGCAACTCTATGGCGATCTGCCGTCCCGTCGTATAGGTCGTTGAATACAGCAGGTACACCTGCGCCGGTGTGGCCTGCAATTACCACGATGTCTGGCGCATTCGTTCCAGGTAGTGAATACGGGCGATCAGGCGCGGTGTACGTGCATGCCTTATCCAAAGTGTCCGGGTCGATGGCCCCGTCCTTGACTCGGCACGAACCCTCCTCAAAGTTCGCATGCACGTTGATCGCCGGAATAAACATCTCTTGAGCTGCGGCCGGCGGAATAGTGGGCGACTGTTCCGCAACAACCTCGTTGGATTCCAGACCTTCCGGAGGCTTGACGGACGAGTCGTGCGGCCACAGCGCGAGGACAATGAGCGTGGCGAAGATCGCGGCGCCAATGCGCGCAATAAGCCGCCTCTTATCCTGAGGGGTTTTTTGCTTACGGTGTTTGGGTGCCTGCCGCCTACGGATGTTGCCTCCCGCGTGCGCCCGACGCTGGGGTCGTGTCGTAGCGTGTCGCGGCGCCGCAGGACGCGCCGAAGTAGATGGCGGTATCGGATGGCGCGTCGGGCCTGGGGAAGGGCGACGTGAGTTGCGGGGGTCGCTCATTATTGTTCCTTCTTTAGATGACGCCACCTTTAGGCCATCCATCATCAATCTCAACTTTGTGGTGATTGTAGTGCTCCGTGGCCCTTCTGGAGTAAAAGCAGGTGGGCGCGTTGGGGCGTCAATAAGAAAAGAGAGTAGTGATTTGGTTTCGGCGCGCCCGGTGTGGTTCAATACTTGACGTTGCTTTAACACGGCACATGAGGCCAGTCGGGTGAAGCCAGGCTGAACCAAGAAGGTGTCGATGGTGAAGTGAGCATGATCCATCGTCGGTGAAGAACCTCGCGAAAATGATCCTCCAAGGATTGTGGCGAGGCTGCTTTGCTGTGCGGTACTTAAAAAGCGGAAAGGCGACACGCCCGACCGCGGGTGCCGGAGGATGGGGCATGGTAAATGAACAGCGGCAGTAAGCGAAGGAAATCCTTCCGACAAAGCGCGGAACACGCTTCCAAGCTTGGCTCCATATATGAGGACTTAATTAGTTAAGGCCAGACGTGGAACCAACAGGGGCGGGAACCGGGTGTTGTTACAAAGACTTGTTAACCCAAGTGCGTATGGCGTGTGTTCATTAAAACCAAATGACCCGCGTCCATCGATGGCACAAACAAGTAAATGTAAGACACAAGCGACACTGGCGACTGGACCAGGCCCCAAGGCCGGACAGCGTTAAGACTAAGACAGACAAAAAGCGTGCTAACCCGCTGTTCAGGCAGCAGGTGCGCTTTGAAGGAAGAGGACAAGCGTGGCGGGACAGAAGATCCGCATTAGGCTCAAGGCCTACGATCACGAGGCTATCGACGCTTCTGCCAAGAAGATCGTCGAGACGGTAACCCGTACCGGCGCTCGTGTTGTCGGCCCAGTGCCACTGCCAACTGAAAAGAACGTGTACTGCGTCATCCGTTCTCCGCACAAGTACAAGGACTCGCGCGAGCACTTTGAGATGCGTACGCACAAGCGTCTGATCGACATTCTCGACCCAACCCCGAAGACCGTTGACGCTCTGATGCGCATCGATCTTCCGGCCAGCGTCGACGTCAACATTCAGTAAGCGGCAAAAGAGTCTGAACTACTGAAAACGGCAGCGGAAGAGAAACTATGAGTGATATTGAGATCAAGGGCATCCTGGGCAAGAAGCTCGGCATGACCCAGATCTTCGACGAAGAGAACCGTGTTGTACCGGTTACCGTCGTCGAGGCTGGGCCTTGTGTCGTTACCCAGGTGCGTACCAAGGAAACCGACGGCTACGAGGCCGTACAGATCGCCTTCGGCGAGATCGACCCGCGCAAGGTCAACAAGCCTGCCGCTGGTCACTTCAAGAAGGCTGGCGTGACTCCGCGCCGCCACGTCGCTGAGATCCGCGTTGCAGACGCATCCAGCTACGAGGTTGGCCAGGACGTCACCGTCGACATCTTCAACGATGTCAAGTTCGTCGACGTGACGGGCACCACCAAGGGTAAGGGCTACGCCGGTGGCATGAAGCGCCACGGCTTCGCCGGCCAGGGTGCTGCACACGGTAACCAGGCTGCTCACCGCCGCGTGGGCTCCATTGGACAGGCAGCCACCCCCGGCCGCGTGTTCAAGGGCAAGCGCATGGCAGGCCGCATGGGTAACGACCGCGTTACCCAGCAGAACCTGAAGGTTGCCAAGGTCGACGCAGAGTCCAACCTGCTCCTGATCAAGGGCGCAGTTCCGGGTGTCAACGGCGGCCTCGTCGTTGTCAAGACCGCAGTGAAGGGCGGTGCACACGCATGAGCAATCTAAAGCTTGATGTCCACACCGCTGACGGTAAGACCAACGGCACGGTCGAGCTGCCCGCATCCATCTTCGATGCAGAGGCAAGCGTCGCCCTGATGCACCAGGTCGTTACCGCTCAGCTCGCAGCAAAGCGCCAGGGTACCCACGCTACGAAGACTCGTGGCATGGTGTCCGGCGGTGGCCGTAAGCCATTCCGCCAGAAGGGCACCGGTCGTGCTCGCCAGGGCTCCATCCGCGCTCCCCACTTCACCGGTGGTGGCACGGTTCACGGTCCGCAGCCGCGCGACTACTCCCAGCGCACCCCGAAGAAGATGAAGGCCGCCGCTCTGCGTGGCGCCCTGACCGATCGCGTGCGTCACGACCGCATCCACGTGGTCGAGGAGCTGGTCCCGGGCCAGACCCCGTCCACCAAGGCTGCACGCGCTTTCATCGAGCGTCTGACGGACCGCAAGTCCGTGCTGGTCGTCCTGACCCGCGAAGACGTCACCGCATGGAAGTCTGTGAACAACCTGCCGCAGGTGCACACCCTGGTCAATGACCAGCTGAACACCTACGACGTTCTGAACGCAGATGACGTTGTGTTCTCCGTGGAGGCACTGAACGCTTTCATCAACGCCGCTGATAAGACCAAGGAGGAGGCAAAGTGAGCACTGTAGCTGATCCTCGCGATATCATCATCGCCCCGGTCGTATCTGAGAAGTCCTACGGCCTGATGGAGCAGAACGTTTACACGTTCCTGGTTAACCCCAGCTCTAACAAGACCCAAATCAAGATTGCCGTCGAGCAGATCTTTGGTGTGAAGGTCGCCAGCGTTAACACCGTTAACCGTGAGGGCAAGCGTAAGCGCACCCGCACCGGCTACGGCCAGCGCAAGGCAACCAAGCGCGCCATGGTGACCCTGGTCGCCGGCAGCGATCCGATCGACATCTTCGGTGGAGCGACCGCCTAAGGGCGGCCGGATACCGAAAGGTAAAGAGGAAGCAAGAGTATGGCTATTCGTAAGTACAAGCCGACTACGCCGGGTCGCCGCCAGAGTTCTGTCTCCGAGTTCGCGGAAATTACCCGTCCGACTCCTGAGAAGTCTCTGCTGCGCCCGCTGTCGAAGACCGGTGGTCGTAACGTTCACGGCCACATCACGACCCGTCACAAGGGTGGTGGCCACAAGCGCCGCTACCGCGTTATCGACTTCCGTCGTAACGACAAGGACGGCGTGCTGGCTAAGGTTGCTCACATCGAGTACGACCCGAACCGCACCGCTAACATCGCACTGCTGCACTACCGCGATGGCGAGAAGCGTTACATCATCGCCCCGCGTGGCCTGCAGCAGGGTGCCCTGCTGGAGTCCGGCCCGAACGCAGACATCAAGGTTGGTAACAACCTGCCGCTGCGTAACATCCCGACCGGTACCACCATCCACGCTGTGGAGCTGAAGCCGGGCGGCGGCGCCAAGATGGCTCGTTCCGCTGGTGCCTCCATCCAGCTGCTGGGTAAGGAAGGCAAGTACGCAGTCCTGCGTATGCCGTCCACCGAGATCCGTCGCGTTGACATCCGCTGCCGCGCCACCATCGGCGAGGTCGGCAACGCTGACCAGATCAACATCCGCTGGGGCAAGGCCGGCCGTATGCGCTGGAAGGGCGTTCGCCCGACCGTCCGTGGTGTTGTTATGAACCCGGTTGACCACCCGCACGGCGGTGGTGAGGGTAAGACCTCCGGTGGTCGTCACCCTGTGTCTCCTTGGGGTCAGCCTGAGGGACGCACCCGCAAGCCGAACCGTCCTAGCGACCGGATGATCGTTCGCCGTCGTCGCTCCAACAAGAACAAGAAGCGCTAAGAGGAGGTAGTAGAGAATGCCACGCAGCCTGAAGAAGGGCCCATTCGTCGACGAACACCTCCTTGCGAAGGTGGACGCTCAGAACGAAAAGGGCAACAAGAACGTCATCAAGACGTGGTCCCGTCGCTCGACCATTCTTCCCGATTTCATCGGCCACACTTTCGCCGTCCACGACGGTCGTAAGCACGTACCGGTGTTCATCGACGATTCCATGGTCGGTCACAAGCTAGGTGAGTTCGCTCCTACGAAGACCTTCAAGGGTCACGTCAAGGACGACAAGAAGGGTCGTCGATAATCATGTCTGACACCGTAACCACCGCACGCGCAACCGCGCGTTTCGTCCGCGTCACTCCGATGAAGGCACGTCGCGTGATCGACACGATCCGTGGCAAGTCCGTCGAGGACGCACTGGCGATCCTGAAGTACGCTCCGCAGGCCGCTTCCGAGCCGGTCGCGAAGGTCGTTGCTTCGGCCGCCGCCAACGCCGAGAACAACTTCGGCTTGGATCCGCAGACGCTGGTCGTCTCTGAGGCTTACGCCGACGAGGGCCCGACCATGCGCCGTTTCCGTCCCCGCGCCCAGGGTCGTGCATTCCACGTCCGCAAGCGCACCAGCCACATCACTGTGGTCGTCGAGAGCCAGAAGGGAAGTGCTCAGTAGTGGGCCAGAAAATCCACCCCCACGGCCTCCGGCTGGGTATCACTTCCGAGTGGCGCTCCCGCTGGTACGCCGACAAGCAGTACGCTGATTACCTCGCCGAGGACATCAAGATCCGCGACTTCCTGTCCGAGGGTCTTGACCGCGCCGGCATCGCCAACGTTGTCATCGAGCGCACCCATGACCGGGTTCGCGTTGACATCCACACTGCCCGCCCGGGCATTGTGATCGGCCGTCGTGGCTCCGAGGCTGACCGCATCCGCGGCCAGCTGGAGAAGCTCACCGGCAAGCAGGTTCAGCTGAACATCCTCGAAGTTAAGAACATCGATGCCAACGCACAGCTGGTGGCACAGTCCATCGCTGAGCAGCTGACCAACCGCGTTGCCTTCCGCCGCGCTATGCGCAAGGCAATCCAGGGCGCTATGCGCCAGCCGCAGGTCAAGGGCATTAAGGTTGTTTGCTCCGGTCGCCTGGGCGGCGCGGAGATGGGCCGCACCGAGCGCTACCACGAGGGTCGCGTTCCGCTGCACACCCTCCGCGCTGAGATCGACTACGGCACCTACGAGGCCCACACCACCTTCGGACGCATCGGCGTCAAGGTGTGGATCTACAAGGGTGACGTCGTCGGTGGCCGTCGCGAGAGCCTGATGAATGCACGCGACGAGCGCCCGTCTCGCGGCCGTCGCGAGCGTCCACGTCGCGGTGGCGCACGTCGCCAGCGCGCTGAGCAGAAGCAGGAGGGCTAAGACAAATGCTTATCCCGAAGCGCGTTAAGTACCGTCGCCAGCACCGCCCGACCCGTCGGGGCGTGTCCAAGGGCGGCAACCGCGTAACGTTCGGCGACTACGGCCTGCAGGCCCTGGAGCCGACCTACATCACGAACCGTCAGATCGAGTCCGCTCGTATCGCCATTAACCGCCACATGAAGCGTGGCGGCAAGGTGTGGATCAACATCTTCCCGGATCGTCCGCTGACCCAGAAGCCGCTCGGCGTGCGTATGGGTTCCGGTAAGGGCCCGGTGGAGAAGTGGGTTGCTAACGTTAAGCCGGGTCGCATCCTCTTCGAGGCCTCTTACCCGAACGAGGAGATCGCCCTCGAGGCACTGCGCCGTGCTGGTAACAAGCTGCCCTGCAAGGTTCGCATCGTGAAGAAGGAGGATCAGTTCTAATGGCTACCGGAACTCCGGCACATGAGCTCCGCGAGCTCAACAACGAAGAGCTGACCACCCGCCTGCGTGAGGCGAAGGAAGAACTGTTCAACCTTCGCTTCCAGGCTGCGACCGGCCAGCTGACCAACAACCGTCGTCTGGGTGTTGTCAAGCGCGACATCGCCCGCATCTACACCGTCCTGCGCGAGCGTGAGCTCGGGCTGTCTACCAACCCGGGTGGTGACGCAGCATGAGTGAGGCAACCGTGAATGACAACGCAGCTGTGAAGAACGAGAAGGGCGCCCGCAAGGTTCGCTCCGGATACGTTGTTTCCACCAAGATGAACAAGACCATCGTGGTCGAGCTCGAAGACCGCAAGCAGCACGCACTGTACGGCAAGATCATGCGCCGTAACTCCCGCGTGAAGGTCCACGATGAGAACGAGACCGCCGGCGTAGGCGACCGCGTTCGCATCGAGGAGACCCGCCCGCTGTCCAAGGACAAGCACTTCCGTCTGACCGAGATCATCGAGAAGGCTCGCTAGTCCCTGCAGCTCTGAGAGCTCAGCCTGCTATGGCAGCTACGGCTGCTTAGGCGGCTGTAGCGCTAGACCCCCTCCCGCACTTTGCTGTGGTAGGGGGTCTTTTTCGTTTCTTGCTAACGCCCTCGCAGGGGACAAATGCTGTTGGGATGTAGCGGAGGTAGGTAACTGCCGGCGTGGGGGTCTAACTTCGGGGCGTTTAGGACATTTGTCCCGGATGACCCGTGGAAAGTGCAGCGTTGAGCGTGGAGAGTGGAGGCACGGGTGAGGTTTGGAGGGTGGACCATGGCGAGTGGAGACCCTCACGGTGCGTCCGCGTGTACACGTGACCGAGTCATGCCACACCCACCTGCATCTGTTCGGGTGTCAGCCTGTTGCCCGCCTAGACCCACATCTAGCTTAACTATCCAGCAGTTCGATCCAGGCCGTCAGCCGAGTATCCTCCGCTAAGTCGGCGAAGCTCACATCGTAGCCTTTCTCCTGCAGCCAAGTGAGAACCGTAACTAGCTGCAGAGAGTTCATACCCTGGTCATAGAGTTCCTCGGAAACCTCGATCTCCGCTGGCTCCATCTTCATCGTCTCGGCTACACATCCGCGCAACTGGTCTTCAGTGATTGGTTCCATTAGTTCGCTACCTCAATCTTCCGTTCGGCCGTGCTATCTGCGTTGTTCTGTTGGATTCGTTTATTCACTTTGCCCACCCCGGTGGTGGGGAACTCCTCCACGATGTGCACGTGGTCCGGTACTGCGAACCGCGCGATACCGGCAGCCCGAGCATGCTTCCGGACAGCAAGTGGCGTTAGATCATCCACCCCATCCCTCAGGATCACATAGGCCGTGATGGCTTCGCCCAGATTGTCGTCCGGAGTGCCAACCACCGAAACATCGTGGATATCCGGATGGCTGAGCAACGCGTTTTCGACTGCTTCCGGAGCCACCTTTTCCCCACCGCGGTTGATCTGATCCTTTGCCCGGCCGACAACCGTCAGAGCACTATCGTCGACGGTGACGATGTCGCCAGTAATGTAAAAGCCATCTTCGGTGAATGCCCTAGAGTTGATCTCTTCAGCACGGTGATAGCCCCGGATCGTGTACGGCCCGCGGGTGAGTAGGTGTCCGGGGTGGCCTTCGGGGAGGGGGAGCGTGGCGTCATCAACAATGCAAATCTCATCGTGGCTGCTCATGGGGCGACCCTGTGTATTGATTATTTCCTCGGTCGAGGCGTTTAACGGTGTGAAGTTTACGAGTCCCTCAGCCATGCCGAAAACCTGTTGCAGTTGGCAGTCGAGTTCCGGCCGGATGCGGCGGGCCACCTCGGCAGATAGCTTCGCCCCACCCACCCATAGCGTGCGCAGAGTGCGTAGGTCGTGGCGATCGCGGGCCGGTGCGTTGAGAATGCCCAGTACCGCCGGAGGTACCAGGGCGAGGTGAGTCGCACCGTGGTGGTCAATGGCAGGCAGCAGATCGCTGGGCATCGGTGAATTGGCGAAAACGATGTGCGCTCCGCGCAGCAGCGCACCCAGAATTCCCGGCGAGCTGAGAGTGAAGTTATGCGCCGCGGGCAAAGCGACGAGCAGGCAAGATTCCGTCTCCAAGTCACAGGCTTGCAACGCACAACGGATCGAATAGAGATAATCCGCATGGGTTCGCGGGATTAGCTTCGGTAGGCCGGTCGTGCCACCGGAGAGCTGCAGGAACGCAAGCTCGTCTGCTTCTACATCGGCGGTTGGAGGGGCAGGTGACTCTTCGTTTGCAGCCTCCGAGTGCCCCGTTGATTCGGTAGCCCAGGGAGATTCGGCGGTCTCGTCGATGAGGATCGCTCGAACAGTGCGGCCATCGTCCAGCGGCTCTTGTAGCGTGGCGTGGACGCCCGCAAGGTGCCGATCGGGGCGCAACGTGCTGATGTAGAAGCGTGCTGGCGCGTGGCTGGCGAAGTGGCGCACCTCCGTGGATCCGAGGTCAGGCAAGGCGAAGATGGGAATGGCGCCGAGCTTCCATAATGCCAAGAGAGTTTCGAGGAACACCACACTATTGGGAAGCTGCAGGATGCAGCCATCGCCCCGGCGTACTCCGGCTTGGTGAAGGTAGTGGGCGGCGGTCTCGACGCTGTTGTCTAGTTCGTGCCAGGACAGGCTGCGGTGGCGGTCCGTCGTGGCGGGTCGATTGGGAAAGGTGGCAACCGTTTGCTGGAAGACATCCCAGTGAGTGTGGTGGGTCCATATTCCCTGACGGTGGTATTCCTGCGCGAGGGTACGGGGCATGTGGTTGGCCAGTACCTCTGGGCCGTGGCTTCCGTTAAGCGGGCTGAGGTGGGGCTCGGGATTGGGCGCTATGTGTGCTGACGGGGGCTGCGCGGTGCCTTCTGTATCTCCCTTTGCGGCCAGTCCCAACAGCGCACGCACCGGACCGAGTTTGAAGTTGGTTTCCTCGATCTCCTGGTCTGGCTGGGATTCGGCAACGATTCCGCCGCCGGCTCGGGCAGACACTTGGGAGCCTTGAACCGTGGCACTTCGGATAGCTACCCGCCACTCGCCATCGCCGTGGGAATCTGCGTATCCGATGGCGCCGCCGTACAGACCCCGCTCCGGCTCCTGCTGGCGCAAAAAGTCCAACGCAGCAGCGGACGGTGCTCCATTGACTGCCGGAGTGGGGTGTAGCAACGCAGCCAACTCCAGAACGGAGGTATCAGGGTTCCGCAACGTGCCTTCGATATGGGTTCCTAGGTGCCAGGTATGCGACGTGGCGGTCAGCGTGGGTAATTCCGGAACGTGTAGCTGAGTACACAGGGGTTCAAGAACCTCCCGGATGGCCGTGGTCACGAAGCGGTGCTCGGCGATGTCTTTGTGGGAGAGCGTGAGCTCAATTGCCCGCGCCCAGTCCGTCACCGGGTCCTCCGATCGAGCGATAGTTCCGGCCAGCGGGTGGGAAACAATCCGCGCGCCTTCCTTGCGGATCAGTAGCTCCGGGCTAGATCCCACGAAGAAAGCTTCTTCGGGGCCGTTAGTTGTAGCTACCAGGTGCCCGTGCCCCGTGGCGGAGGTTTCCATGAACCCTCGTAGCAGGGCTTCCGGCTCCACAGGGCTAGCCAGCGTGTACTCCTCCTCGCGGGAAAGCACCACCTTTTGAAACTCGCCACGCCCAATCGCCTCCACGGCACGGCTAACCCGTCGGCCATGCTCTTGCAGGCTGGGGCGTTGTGAGATGTCCACCACGTCGGGAACCAATGGAGCCGTCTTCCAACGCGGCGCTCCCGTGTGCCGCTGAAAGCTCTCGGGGGCCAGCAATACCGGTGCTGTGTCTGGATCGAAGGGCAGCGCTCCCACCACGACGTCTTCCCGTCCTGCCTTCGCCGCCCTACGAAGTGCTGCGGCGGCTTGCTCTACCGTGCCATAACGAGTTTTGACGCCGCAGGTTGTCAGAGTCTGGTCGCTGTCGCTCATGACAAAGCTGGGTGGGCCACTAGCCTCCCCACTGGGCGGACCATCATGCACCCCCAGCTGTTTCAGCGCGCTGGCCGTATCCAGGCTTCTTCCACAGCGCTTGGCTACCCAATCAATCGTTTCCTGGTGGTCCTGTGCCGTGAAATCCGCAATGCCGTCCGTGATCACAAACGGCTGAATGTCCTTCATAAACGCATCCACCGCGGTGACCTTGCAGCCCATGTGGCCATATACCCCGGTGATAATTAGCTGATCCCGCCGAGCGAAAGCCAGCGACTGGTAAAGGTCCGTGCGCTCGAATGCGGAATAGCGCCACTTCGTGAGTATCTGGTGATGCTTGCCTGGCGCCAACTCTTTGATGATCGACGCTTCCTCGGCTGTTTGTAAACCTTGTCCCCACATATCGCTTAAGAGCCCTCGTCGGGTGGGGTGCTGTTGCGGCGGCTGGGCGGAATAGAACACAGGAATACCCAGCTGATCCGCCGTGGTGATGAGGCGCGCGATGTTGGCGAGCGCCGAGTGTAGCGGTTCTTTGTTCCAGTCATAGGCAGCTAGGAAGTACTTCTGCATGTCGTGCACCAGAAGTGCTGCGCGTGCGGGCTCCAGGGCCCAGGATCTCGCCGGACAATCGGCGGGCAGTGTGGTGGATGGAGTGGGGATGGGATAGGGCGAAATGGGTGGAATCGCCATAGAGATAACCTTTCGTTGGGCTGGTGGGGTACAGAGGCTAGGCATCTAGGGTGGCGCCACCATCAACACGGAGGTCGTGCATGGTGATGTGGCAGGCTGCAGGGGAGATAAGAAAGAGGCATGCTGCCGCGATATCTTCTGGCTGCGCGATGCGTTGTAAGGGGATGCCTAACCGGTAGTCCTCCGGTACACCGGCAAGGGTCTGCGCGGCTCGATCCTCGCCGTGCCAGCTGGTGCGTAGCATCGCGGTGTCTGTGGAACCAGGGGATACGCTGTTGCAGCGCACCCCGTGTGGGGCGCACTCTAGCGCCAGAGTTTTCAACCAGGCGGTCGCTGCCGCTTTGGAAGCTCCATAGGAGGCCATGCGTGCCCGGGGCTGTGCTGCTGCATTGGAAGTCACTGCCACAATTGCTCCAGTGCCGCGATCCACCATGTGCTGGGCGATTGCGGAGCATGTGCGGGCTAAGCCGGTGACGTTGACAGCGAAGTTGTTTTCCCAGGCTCCGGTCTCGTCGGGGTCCGTACCGATACCCGAGACTGTGTCAACTGTGTCAACTGCCGTGGGGCCCGTCAGTGCGCTATCTGGGATTAAGGTTCCCGCGCAGTGGATGAGTGCATCAATGTGCCCGTGAGCTGCCAGTGCTTTCGACAGGTGGCTTTCCACGCTGCGTGGGTCAGTCGGGTTTGAAGAGGTGATGTCTACTTCCGGTAGATCCCAGCCGATCACGGTGTGATCGTTCTGTCGTAGCAGGCGCACACACTCGCGGCCGATGCCTCCAGCAGCACCTGTCACGATCACCGTTTGTTGTAGTTGCGCTTGCTCCGGCGGCGACTCGGTTGGCTGCCGTGTGGCTAGGTGCGGAGGAATGTTGAAATCCATAGCGGACACTGTAATCGACTTAGGTTAGGCTAATCAAGGGTGTTATTTCTGGATTTTTTGAGAGGGATGATGAGCGGGTCTCCAGTCTCCGGATCTTCGATCACCCGTGCTCGCAGGTCGAAAGCCCGCTGCAGTAGCTCTGCAGTAATGATCTCCGAAGGCGAACCGGAGGCCATCACCTGGCCTTCATTCATGACCACTAGATAATCGGAATAACGCACCGCAAGATTTAGATCGTGCAGCACCATAACCACGGTGCGGCCAAGCCGTTGGCACAGGTCCTCAACCAGTTCCAAGATGTCCACGGAAGTCGCCAGGTCTAAGTAGGTGGTCGGCTCGTCGAGGAAAAGGATGTCGGTGTTCTGCGTCAACACCATGGAAATCCACACGCGCTGGCGCTGGCCGCCAGAGAGTTCATCCAGCGTGCGGTTAGCAAGATCCTTGGAATCTGTTTGCTCCAGGGCCTCGAGTACCGCCCCTTCGTCCGTGGAAGACCATTGCCGGAACCACGCCTGGTGTGGGTGCCGCCCGCGAGCTACCAGATCGGAGACCAGCAGGCCCTCTGGGGCCACGGGCGATTGGGGAAGTACGCCCAATAGTCGGGCGACCTCCTTGCGTTTCATGGCCGTGATGTCCTGGTTATTCACACGAACGGTTCCCGTATTGAGGTCAAGTAGGCCGGACATGGCACGCAGCAATGTGGACTTACCGCAGCCGTTGGGCCCCACGATGGTAGTAATCTTGCCCGCCGGGAACGTGGCGCTAAGGTCGCGGATGATGGTGCGCTCGCCGTAGCCTACCGTGATCGAGGACGCAACTACGCCGCTGGTGTCGCTTGGCTGTGCTGCATTTGGTAGTGCCGTGTTGTGCTGTGCTGTATTTGGCTGGGGTGTGGAAGAGGTCATGCGTCTGTGCTCCTAGTGCGTTGAACGAGCAGATAGATGAGGAAGATGCCACCTAGGGCGGAGGTCACAATGCCCACCGGAAGTTCCACCGGCAGAATCGCTTGGGTGACGATGTCCGCCCCCAGCAGCAGTACTGCACCGGTGAGCGCCGAAGCCGCAAGCGGTGGGGTGGGTACGCCGCACATTCGAAGAGCCACCTGGGGTGCTACGAAGGCGACGAAGCCGATGGGGCCGGCGGCGGAGACTGCTACCGCAGCTAGGGCCACGGCCAGCGCCAGCATCGCGACCTGTACACCGTTGACCCGCTGGCCGAGTGCCCGAGCCAGATCGGGTCCCAAAGTGGTGGCCAGCGCCTGGTAGCCGATCCAGGCCAGTAGGGGACAGCACGCGATCACCAGGATCACCATCGGGATGGTGGTATTCCAGCCCGCTGTGGCCAAGGAGCCTGTGAGCCAGAACTGCGCTTGGGTAGCATTCCGTAGCTCCGAGCGGATCATAAGGAAATTGATGTAGGAACTGAGCAGCGCGGTGATGATGATGCCAAAGAGCACTAGTCGGTAGGAATCCGCCTGGCGCCGCCACGCCAGTGTCCAGATCGCTGTAGCGCTGAGTATCGCCCCTAGTAGTGCGGCCAGAGGGATTCCGATTCCGGACAGCCAGCCGAGAAATCCGCTGCCACCGCCGAGGACGATGACCGTCACGGCCATGGCTGAGGCGCCCGTGGTGATACCAAGGATATCCGGGCTGGCCAGTGCGTTGCGGGTGACTGTCTGAGTTAGCGCGCCAGACAGTCCCAAAGCACTGCCGACCGCGATGGCGGTTGCCACACGGGGCATGCGCCAGTCCAGGACCACTAGCCTTTCCACGCGGCTTCCCTCCCCGCGGAAGACAACCTCCAGCACTCGGGAAACGGAGATGGGGAAATCACCTAGTCCAATGGAAAATGCTCCCAAGAAAACGATAAGGGCCGCGGCAATGAGGCATACAAGCAGCACTCGTGGGCGCCAAACGAAGGAGATTGGTCCGATCCTGAATGCCGGACGGCCTGGAACCCGCTCGGTAGCGGTGAGCCTATTGCGCGAAGTCTTGTTGAGCCCCATCAGAGCGTCGCCACCTTCTTTCGGTAAATCAAGACGATGAAGAACGGTGCACCCACGAACGCCAGCACAATGCCCACCTGGAGCTCGCCGGGCCGGGCGATGAGGCGCCCCACCACGTCCGCGTAAAGAAGTAGTGCTGCACCGGCTAGCGCGGAGTACGGCAGAATCCACTTGTAATCCGGGCCGGTGAGGGCTCGGACGATATGGGGTACCACCAGGCCGATGAAGCCCAGCGGTCCTGCAGCGGCAGTGGCTGCACCTGCCAGCAGTGCGATGATGCCCATGCCACCTAGTCGCGCGGCCGCAGTGTTGATACCTAAGCCAGCAGCCACGTCGTCGCCCAGATTTAGGATGTTCAGCTGCGGGCCCGTGGCAAAGGCCAGGATCAACCCCAGAACCACAAACGGCAAGACGCTGAGCGCGATGTTCATATCCCGGCCCGCTAGGGAACCGACGGTCCAGAAGCGCATCCTATCCAGGTTGTTTTCACTTGTGAGAACGAAGGCGCTCGTGATGGCACTTAGCACTGCCGACAGCGCGGCTCCGCCCAGCACGAGGGTCAGGGGATTTACCGTGGCTCTGCCCGCGGAAGCTAGGCCGAAGACCAGCGCCGTGGCTGCGATTGCACCAAGGAAGGCAACCACCGCAGTCGCCCAAGGCGCGCTGATGCCCAACAGGGCGTAGCTAGCCACCACGCTCAGTGCCGCGCCGGAACTGATTCCCAGGATCCCCGGATCCGCCAGGGGATTGCGGGTATGTCCCTGGATTAGGGCGCCGGCTACGCCTAGTGCCGCGCCCACGATAATGGCCAATATGGTGCGTGGCAGGCGCAGCTCGGCGACCACGCGTTGGTTGACTGGAACCTCCTCCGGGGAGCTACTGGTAGCCGGGAGATCCCGAAGTGCAGCCCACACGTCCTCTGCGGGGATGGAACGGGCGCCGTACAGGAAACTGCAGATCGTGCCACTGACGACCAGTAGGAGTAGTACCCCCAGACCCACTAGGCGGCTGGTGCGCACACTCATGGCGTGGCCTCCAATCGCTGTTGCGGCTCACGCCCTGCGCTAGGCCGTGTTAAGCCGAACAACCGTACGCGCCGGTCTGCCCGCTGCTGTCGCTCGCCGAAATCTTGGAAACTGGCCTTGGCCAGCGCCCGGTGCGTGCGGGTGTTGCGATAGTCCGGCTCGCCAAGCACCAGCTGGCACTGCGGGTCTTGCTCTAGCAGTGCTGCGGCCAGCTCGCTCAGAAAAGAAGAGAAGATCCCATGGCCAGTCAGTTCTGGCTTGCCGATTGCGATATGGGCTCCCAGGTCGTGGGGTTGAGAGAGATAGCTGCTGCCAATCTCGTCCCGGTGTGGGCGATAGATTTCCACGTACCCCACCGGGGTTGTGGCGTCATTCTCGTCAGACGGTGTAGGAGCTGCGGAGGCATCGCCCCTCGTGGCTTCCTTTGCAGCCCGGATGTGGGGGGAGCGGGGTATCGAATAGGACAGTATTGCGGCGCGAGCGTAGGTGGTGTGAGTTTTTGCGACCCAGTCCTGGCGCCAGCGTTCGGCTGGCCAGGGTTGTTCCCACGTCTCGCGCAAGTGAGGGCGGGACATCCACTCGGCCACCAGATCGGCATCGGAAGATTCGGGATCTGGGTCCGCAGGGCGTAGGGAAAAGGGGGGTTTCATCTGCGGTAACGGTGGCGGGGAAGGGAGGAAATCCGCTGTCGGGATGTCGTGGCGCAACCGGGCCAGTATTTCCTCCGGGCGGGGTTGGGGGCTTCCTGTGAGCAGTGACTCAGGCTGTTGCTGGGGGTCATTGTCAATCATGGGTAAGCATACTACCGTCTATGTGTAAGGTAAGCCTTCACTTGGTAAGGGAATGGTAAGTTGAAATCATTGGCGATCATCGGAGCGGGGCCAAAAGCGCTAGCCGTTCATGCGAAACTCCACGCTCTGCGCAGTCTGGGCGTTCCAACCCCGGAAGTAACCGTGCTGGATCCGCACGGCATTGGCGGTAATTGGAAGCCTTGCGGTGGGTGGACGGACGGGCGGCAGTTGCTGGGAACCTCGCCCGATAAAGATCTGGGATTTCCCTACCGCACGCGCATCGCGGGCGAGCTCAACGAGGCCGTGGACCGGAGCATGCTGGGGCTTAGCTGGGTGCGCTTCCTTACGGAGTCGGATCGTTATGCCTCTTGGATCGACCGTGGCCACCCCAACCCACCGCACTACCTGTGGGCTAGCTACCTGGAGTGGGCGGCGCAAAAGATGGGAATGCGGGTGGTTCCAGCAACGGTGCGGCTACTCGACGTGACCACTGAAAGTAGTGCCACTAGCCCTACGGGCACGGCCACCGGCACTGCCTCCCAGCCCTACCGGTGGCGCCTCACTGCCGAGGACACACGTGGCGCCGAGTTCACTCTGGAGGCCGATAGTGTGCTCGTTACCGGCCCTGGCCGTAGCGACGGCAAAATTTCGGATGTTCCGGGTGTGCTCTCTGTGGCAGAATTTTGGGATCTCAAGGCGCGTGGAAGCCTCCCCGAGGTCCCTCGTGTTGTGGTGATCGGTACTGGGGAATCTGCAGCTTCCGTGTTGGACCAGCTAATTCACCTCAATATTGAGGAAGCTCTGGCCGTATCGCCCCTGGCCACGATGTTTAGTCGTGGGGAGAGTCAATTCGAAAACGAGTTGTATACAGATCCGCGCAAATGGGTGACACTCAGCGAAGCAGCGCGTAGAGACTTCATCCGCAGAACCGACCGTGGGGTGCTTTCTGTGCGGGTGCAGCAGGTGTTAGATTCCGATGATCGCGTGGCACATCGCCGTGGCGTTGTCCGCCGTGTGGAGCTGGCGAGCTCGCCGGACGCTGATTTTCGACTGCGGGTGCATATTGATGATGAAGTGTGTGGCTCCTACACCGAGCTGTGCGATCTCGTCATTGACGCTCGCGGTGGTAGGCCCTTGTGGTTCTGTGATGTGATGACGCCACAGGTGCGTCTCCTCCTGGAGCGCGCACTAGGCAACCAGTCCGATGCAGCGCTGAGCTCCGTTCCGGCCTGGGAGGCCAGTATTGGGGCAGATCTGGCAGTGGAGGGATTGGTTCCGCACCTGTTTGTTCCGGCACTGGCAGGTATGCGCCAGGGGCCGGGGTTTGCGAACCTGAGCTGCCTGGGCGAGCTTTCCGATCGGGTAGTAGCTGGGCTCGGTGTAGGGGACGGCCTGGGCGATAATGCCGCCGATGTGCAGGCTGGCATGCGAGCTGGGGTGCAGGCTGGGGTTCGGGCGGAGGTGCGTTCATGAGTGCATTTCCAGCACCGCGGCCTCATGGCCGCCGAGTGGAGCAGCGCTATGCCACGGTGGATGCGATGATCTGTGCAGCAGTCCAGGAGTGTGGGGTAGGTAGCCCGCGGCTAGCGGTTACGGGGCCTGCTGGGGCCATTACTTGGCCAGGACTGGCTAGAGGTGCCAGTCGAGTGGCCGGCAATATTAGCAGCCGTGGGCTGGGTAGAGGGGACCGGATCGCGGTACTGGCGCGCCGGGATACTCGGCTACCGGTAATGGTGGCAGGGATTCTTCACTCGGGCGCAGTCTATTGTCCATTGGAGGTGGATTCTCCAACAGAGCGTTTGCGTTGGCAGCTGGAAGATCTTCAGCCGGAGCTGGTGATGTTGCTCGGTGTGGAGCAGTCTGCGGAACAGGAGCTGCGCCGAGTCGTCGCCGAAGCTTGCGCCGCTGAAGTGTGGGTTGGTGGCGCAGAGTGTGACCGCGAAAATATAGATGAATCGGGTGGCCCGCTGCAGGGGAGCGGTGCGCTGTTGGATGTGAACACGGACATTTGCCCGGAGGATCCCTGTTACATCACGTTCACCTCAGGTTCGACCGGGCGGCCGAAGGCGGTGGTGAATACTCACCGTGGCGTAGCCTGCCATTTGGAATGGAGCGCCCGGATCGTGGGGCCTGGCGAGGAACTTCGTGTGCTGCAGAAGGCGCCGGCGGTGTTTGATGTGGGTATCGCGGAGATCCTGAACCCCCTGGCTAATGGTGGAACGGTGGTGATGCCCGATTCACAGTGGTGGATGGGGGATATCGATGGCTTTTTGGATTTGCTGGTGGATTACCAGGTCAGTGTGCTGTCGATGGTGCCGAGTATGCTCGGCACGCTGTTGGATGTCATGGACGACATGGGTGAGCCTCTGGAAAGGTTGGCTGGGCTCAAGCATCTGCTGCTAGGTGGCGAGGCTGTGCCCAGTGCGCTGGCAGAACGGTGCCTGCGACAGATTGGTTGCCGGGTGCATGGACTTTATGGGCCCACGGAGGCCGCGATGGATGTGCTGTGGGTTGAATATACCGAGGAATTGCTGGCTGAGCTGGCGGGATACAGCGCGGGGGATGGTCGGCAACCGTCGCTGTTGGGTCTGCCTCAAGACAATGTGAGCTGTTATCTGCGCGATGAGGATGGGAAAGAGGTTACCGATCCGGGCCAGGTGGGTGAGCTCTGCATTGCCGGGGTGCAGGTGGCTACTGGCTATTGGCGCCGCCCGGAGCTAACGGCACAATCTTTTGTGCCCAGTTGGTGCCCACAGGTCGATGGCGGCCGTATGTACTGCACCGGAGATCTAGCACGATGGAACCAGGCGGGGTTGCTGGAATTCGTAGGTCGGGTGGGTGACCAGGTGAAGATCCGGGGCAACCGAGTGGAGTTGGGAGAGGTGGATGCGGCGCTGCGACGGGTTCCTGGTGTGCGGCAGGCGGCCAGTCGTGTCGTTGGCGAGGATTCATCAGTGCTGGTGGGCTATGTGGTGTGGGATCAGGAAGCAGTGGTGCTACCGCCTACGGAGGTGGCTGCTGTGCTGCGCGAATCGGTACCGGAGTACATGGTTCCCAGCCGTGTAGTGACTCTCCAGGCATTGCCGCTGAGCAGTAATGGGAAGCTGAATCGTCGCGCCCTCCCCGATCCAAATTAAGTTAAAAAAGTCTCAGATTACCCTTGTTAGCCTATCCTAGGTAATGGTAGCCTTACCTAATCTTGTTCGTTTAGTGAAATGGAAACCCATTCAGAATGAAGAACTCAAACGTTGTCCGTGCGCTCAGCGTCGCCGTGCTCTCCACTACCCTGGTGTTGGGAGCCTGCAGCTCCGATGCAGATGACAAGGCGGAAAATACTTCCTCAGGCGCAAACTCCGCAGCGAATTCCGGCGATAATGCCTCCGAAGTCAACATCAAGCACGCCAGGGGGGAAGACACATACCCCGTAAACCCCGAGCGCGTCGTTGCCATTGGTCCAGCCATCGACAACCTGCTGGCTATGGGCATCAAGCCCTCCGCCGTGGTGGTGTCTGCTAAGGACATGAATGCCCCGTGGCGCGACGGCAAGTTGGATGGCGTGGAGATTATCAAGCAGACCGATTTCAAGACTCTGCCGAAGGAAGAGATCGCCGCCGCTGCTCCGGATTTCATCGTCGGGGACTACTGGACGATCTCCGAGGATAACTACGCACAGCTCTCCGAGATCGCGCCCACTCTGGGTGGTATTGGCACCGAGGGTGAGGGGATCGGCTGGAAGTCGCAGCTGAAGGAGCTCGGCAAGATCTTCAACAAGGAAGATAAAGCTCAAGAAGTCATCGACCAGGATGAGAAAGTCTTCTCCGATGCGAAGTCCGAGCTGCCGAATATCGAGGGTAAGACCGGTGTGGTCTCCCAGTTCGCTCAGGGATCCTTTGGAGCTGTGGCCGACCCGAAGGATCCAGGAGCCTCCTTCATCTACGACCTGGGTATGAAGTTCCCGGAATCTCTGACCGACGGTTCTATTGAGGTAAAGCAGGGGCGCGTGACTCTGTCGCCAGAAAACGTCTCCGCCCTGGCTGCGGACTTCATGGTGATCTATAACCGCACCGGTGACATCGCGGAGGTGGAGAAGATCCCGGGCTACTCAGACCTGCCACAGGTCCAGTCCGGCGCCACCCTGGCGGGTAACGAGGCTGTGGTTGCCGGCCTGAACACGCCGACCGCCCTGTCCCGTGCATGGGTCTTGGAGCAGGTCAAGCCTACCTTGAAAAAGATCTCTTAGTCTCTTTTTCTCCAGCACCCCTCGCGAGTGTGTCGCCCGGTGTGGCAGCGTGGGGTGTTTTCTTATGCCTTTTCTTGTTCGCGCACTCGCCTCCCCGCTGCCGCCCGCCGACTCACAAGGAACTTTACTTGTCTTCTACGCTGCCGTTAACGAGCGCTCAATACGGTGTCTGGAACGCCCAAAAGCTCAACCCCGAATCGCCCTACTACGTGGTTGGTGAGGTACTGCACCTGGGGCCAGGGCACATTGAGCTGGAAACTCTGCAGCACTCCATTGCACAGCTGCAACAGGAAGCTGAGACATTGCGCGTGCGCGTCACGACGGATGGCCTTACCCCGCAACAGTCCGTGGTACAGGAAGGCCCCGGCGTCGACCGCGTGATTGACGTGCGGCACGCCGCGGATCCCCAGCGCAGCGCGGAAGCCTGGGTGGATGCGCTACGCGCCGAATGCGCCGAGACGATGCGCACCATGGTGGATCAGCCGTTGTGTCGTTATGTCATTATTCTTCTCGACGACACCGAGACCTGGGTTGTCCAGCTTTATCATCACCTTATTGTCGATGGCTTCTCGGCTTCCCTGCTCACGCGTCGCCTTAGTCAGATTTATACCGCTCGCGTGGCAGGAAAGCAGGCTCGTCCATTCCGGGCAGCTTCGCTGTCCGAACTGGTGGCGCTGGATCAGGAGTACCGCGAATCCGCGGAGCATACCCGGGATAAACAGTATTGGACGTCCGTACTCGCACAGCTTCCGGAAGTTCCTGAGCGCGCCACGATGAATACGGCCACAAAAGCAGAAGGCACAGGGCAAACCACAATCACCACCACCGTGCGTCTGGGGTCGGAGATCATGGAGACGGCCACGAAAGCCGCTACTGATGAGCAGATTACGTGGGTAGAGCTCATGATCGCACTGTACGGGGCGTTTGTTCACCGTCTGTTGGCTCCACGCTCGACCAGCGAACAATTCCTGGCTGTGCCCGTGATGGCACGCTCGCATACGCGAGAGCTCCGCACGCCTGCAATGGCCGTCAATGTGCTGCCACTGCGAGTCAACGTCGACAATCAACAAACGGTGCAAGAGTATCTACACCATGCGGTGGAGTCGCTGCATGGTCTACTGGCCCACCAGCGACTGCGTGGAGAGAGCCTACCGCAGATCACGGGGGACTCCCGGGTGGCTGATGTGCTACACGGAGTGGGAGTGAATGCTAAGGCCTTCACCACCCGGGCGGATTTCGCGGGGGTTCCGGGGCGGTTGCGCAATGTGGCGGGTGGGCCGCCGGAGGATTTGGGATTGGTGCTCACCCCGGCCGAGGATGGCGGACTGGACATGGCTTTTGAGACGGATCCGGCCCGCGTGAGTGCCGAGCATGCGCGGGCTCGGTTGGAGGCACTGCGGGAGTTCACGTGTCAGGCGCTTGAAGACACGTCCCGAAAGATCGGGGAGCTGCCACTGCATAGCCAGAGACGGCGCGTGGAAATGTTAGAGCAGCGGCGCGCCCAAGGTGTCGAAGTGGCCGAAAATAGCCGATCGCAGGACGCTCTGAGCACCGCTTTGTCCACGCTGCGAAACCACACACAGGCACATCTGGTGGTTCACACTGCCGATGGCTGGGATACCGAGCCCGGAACTGAGATGTTGGATCGCGAGATACTGGGCGCTGCAGTGCTGAACAGCAAGGATCTCCACGCTGCAGTACATCGCCTGGCTAGTTACTTTCGCCGTGAGGTTCTGGGAAGCGACAGGTGGCGCCAGGCGGAACAAGTCACCGAGCAAGATAGGGCGCGACCAGTGCTCGCTCTCGAGATGGAGCGGGGGCGCGAATTGGCCCTTGCTGTGCTAGCCGCTTTCGCCGCGGGTGTGCCCTTCGTCTATATCGATCCCACCAGTCCTGCCCAGCGCCGTGAGCAAATCCATGCGAACGCTGAACCGGTAGCTAGTGTGGATGCGGCGGCCATCCGCTACGCCCTAGCCTTGGGCAGTACCACCTCGGAGGAGAACGCCGTAGAACGGTCCGCGGAATCGGCAGCCTGTCCAGACCTGGAGCAATTGGCCTACCTGATCTATACTTCTGGATCCACCGGCAAGCCCAAGGGCGTGGAGGTTCCCCGCCGTGCCATTAGCTCTCTGTTTGCCCAACACCGCAGCGGATTGTACGACAGGCCGCACGCGGTGGTGGCGCATACGGCGTCTTTCAGTTTCGATGCAGCATTCGACCAGTTGCTGTGGCTGCTGGCGGGCCACGACGTGCACCTCTACCCAGAACAGGCCACTGGGGATGCAGACAAGCTGGTGGAACACTTCGCTACACAGCAGATCAATGTGGTGGATACGACTCCCTCCATGATGAAGGCGTTGTTGGCCGCGCAGTTATTGGAGAAAGTACCGAGCCTGCAGTTAGTGGTTTTGGGTGGCGAAGAGCTGCCCGCTGAGCTGTGGGATCACCTGGCGGCCACCGGCCTGGAGGTCGTCAATGCCTATGGCCCCACCGAAAGCACTGTAGATGCCCTTTTGGCCCGAGTGGAGCCGGGCGTGGCACACCTGGGGCGGCCCGTTGCCGGTATGCGTGCCTACCTGGTGGATAACGCCCTGCAGCTGGTAGGAGACCAAGAAGTAGGCGAACTGGTTCTAGCCGGTCCACAGCTGGCACTCGGCTACCGTGGCCTTCCGGAGGCCACCGATGCGGCGTTCAAGGAGGACGTTCGCATCGACCCGCGTCGGGCTCCGGAGCGCATTTACCGCACCGGGGATCGGGCACGATGGATTCCTGGGCGGGGCTACCAGTTTCTGGGGCGTGCCGATGAGCAAGTCGAGATCAATGGGCAGCGCGTGGAGCTGGCCGAAGTGGAAGCTGTACTAGCCAGCGTGAACGGCGTGCGGCACTGCGCCGTGGCACCACTGAATCGCAGTGGGCAGGCCGCTGTGTTGGTTGCTGCGGTGGTAGGGGATTGGCCCATGGACGCTTCAGATCTGACCGCTATCCGGCACCAGTTGCAAGCTGCTTTACCCGCCGCGGCGATCCCCCGGCGCATCCATCCAGTGCGAGCGCTGCCCACCACCACCTCCGGCAAGATCGACCGGGAGGCCATCGCCGGATACGGACTGCAGCCGCCGACCGCTGGTGCGAAGGAGGATACCGCAGCCCCCGAGGCGACCGAACGCGTGGAGGTCTCTAGCGCAGGTAACGCAACTACAAGCGGTAAAAACGACCCGCTTGCGCCGCTCGACCCTGCCCACCTCCTGCTGCATCGCACGGTGTGTGATGTCCTCCATCTACCGCCGCAGCAGACTGATCCTGATCAGGACTTCATCAGTTTGGGAGGGGAGAGTATTGCTGCTCTTCATGTGGCCTCTCGCGCACGTCAGCAGGGGCTGCTGTTGCAGCCGAAGGACCTAATGGGCGGCATTGCGTTAGCGCAGATTCCATTGGCCTTCCGTCCTCCGCAGAATCCGCAGGCTCCGCAGGCTGCGCGCCCGACCGACCTTAGTTCTGGTGAAGACCTGGGCAAGGGGGGTAATTCGATCTCCAATAATGGGGACAATCAATGGCTGGATTGGGGTGTATTGCCGTGGAGTCCGGTGGCACGCACGCAGATTGCAGCTGCGCCCACTGTGCATGCGATGCGTCGCCACGTGATGTACCGGTGGCTAGATATGCCACCCGGGTGCGGCCAAACCGATGTGCTACGCGCGGTGGAGGTGCTTCAGCGCCGGCATGCGAGCCTGCGGATGTTGCTGGACTGGGACAACGTAGTGCAGCTGATCCCGCGTGTGCCACTGGCCAACGCCGAGGAGATTGTGGTGGAGCTTGCGCCGGACGGCCCAGATCCGGTGGAGCAGCTGGCCGCCCGCATAGCCCCCGATCGTGGAGTGATGTGGCAGGTCGGACTGTGCGGGGAAGGCGCGCTGGTGATGGTGCACCACCTGGCAATCGATGCGCTGTCCTGGCCGAACCTGCAGCGCGAGTGGAATGCTGTATTAATTGACGCCAACGTGAAGCTTCCCGCGCTCACCGGCCTCCTGCGCGCCCACGGGATGCAGAGTGCCGTGGAGCACCAGGCCGTGCAGAACGTGCCACCGGGATCGGCGGAGCTGTCGGTCTTGCCGGAGTTGCCGGAGAAACTGCTATGCCCACGGGGACAGGCCACGATGATGTGGCGAAAAATTGCGATGCCGGATGCTGCGGCGATGAGTGCCGAGCTGGCGCAGCGTTTTCGAACAGACCGACAGGTCGTGGTGGTGTCATTGTTAGCGCAAGCGCTGCAGGCCGTAGGTTTGACCGAGCTTCAGCTGGTGGTGGAAGGGCACGGCCGCGATGGCGGCACCGGTGCCACTCGTTCTGGTGACTATGGCAGCACCGGTAGCGCGGTGGATTGCATGGAGCTGATCGGTTGGTTCACTATGGAGGAGCGTTGGGCTTTCTCTGCGAGGGCTGACGGTGCCTCCGTTCATTCATCCGCCAATTCTCCGAGGTTTATGGCAGCGTGGGTTCGCGCTGGGCGCGAGGCCGAGTCGCAGGCTCAGCCGTGGGATCCAGCTTCGTGCCCTCCAAACCGTCGTGTGGTGATTAATGTTCTGGATGCCCAGCCGGAGGAGAGCTTCGGCGTGTTGGAATCCGACGACCGGCGGATGACGGAGGCTCTGACGATAAATGTCTTCCTCACCTCGGACGGCGCAGACGTGGAATACGTGGCGGACCTGGCAGCACTCAGGGATGCATCCCCGACCGTGCTGGAGAAACTGCACGAACAGCTACAGCGTGCGGCGCGGGACCTGCTGGTCGCGGATCGGTTGGTACTGCGCCAAGCACTACCTAGCGACTACCGGGCATTCGATACACAGCCGACGAACCCTCGGCTAGGCCACAGCTCAACCAACCAGCCCACACCGACCCTCAGCGTTGCTCATCTGCGCTCCCTGGAAGCCGCCCACGGTCCCCTGGAAGACATTGTCCCGGCTACTGCTTCCCAGCAGGGGCTGCTGTTCCACGGATTGGCCGGAACCGACCGCTACGTTATTGCCGCCGCCGTGGACCTTACTGGTGTGGCCTCCCCAGAGCTTATCCACCAGTCGATGCGGGCAATTCTGCGCCGCCACGCAGCACTGCGCGCCGTGTTCGATTGCAGCGACCTCCCGCTGATGCTGATTCCGGAGCGGCTCGATCTGCCCTGGACAATCCACGATTGCAGAGACTTCTCACCGGCTGCAGCGCATGCGTTCGTGGAACAGCTACGGGAGTTGCGTGGCCACCGCGCCGTGGACCTGGAATCCGGCCCGCTAGTCACCGCAGACCTGGTGCTGTTGCCAGAGAGTAACCGACTAGAAACCAACCGCCCTGCCACACTTGTGCTGGGCAGCCATCACGTCCTCACCGATGGCTGGTCCACCGCCGTGATGCTGCAGGATTTGCAGCGACTGCTAAGCGGCGAGGATCTGGACCCCGTGCCCTCCTTCGCGGAATTTGCCCGAAGCCTGTGCCAACGCAGCGCCGAACAACTGGAGCGGGAACACCGCGCCTGGCAACAGATTTTCACCGGCACCGATCAGCCCCATGAGGCCAGCCGCACAGGCGAGCACGGAGGTGTGATTGCTGGCTTGCGGCCGGTGGCGTCAAGTAAAAAGAGCACAACAGAAGCCCCAGAGGTGCCGCACGTACTGCACCGCGACACAGATGGGCGGGTGGCAACCGCCGCGGCGAGCCTAGGAACCACACCCAGTGTACTGGTACAAACCGCATGGTTGCTCACGCTGGCTGCGCTGCATGGTGGGCGCCGAGTGACTACGGGGGTGACTCTTTCCGGCCGGTCCGCGGAGCAGCCGCGAATGGCTAGTGCGGTGGGCATGTTCATCACCACACTCCCGTTGCACGTACAACTCGAACCGGGGCACACGCTGCGCCATACCGTGCGACAGGTGGCAGACACCATGGCGCTGATCAGCGAGAACCAGACCACGCCGCTACAGGAGATCGAGACCCTGGTGGGAAGTGCACCGTTGTTCGACACCGCGGTGGTGTACGACCATCACGCACACTTCGGTGCACCGAGCGGTCCACACACAGTGGAGACCTCCGAGTCGTGCCCGCGCATCCAGGGGCTGCGCACCAGCGGTCGCACGCATTACCCGCTGACTGTCGTGTGCCCGCCCGGGGACGTTTTGGAGATTACGCTGGTGCACCGTCCGGATGTGGTGGAACGCATTCTTCCTGACGCCGCCGCGAGGTGGTTCGGCACATTCCTCAATGCACTGTGCGACGCCGCCACCGGTAGGGATCTCCGGTTGGTGGAGTTGCTTCCGGAGCGCGGCGAGTTTGAGGAGCCAGCGGACGGGCAAATAGAAGTAGATGGGCACAGCGAAGTAGAGGAAGCGGATAGGTGCAATACTGGTAACCGGGAGCTTTCTGAGGACAACCCCGTATGCGCCCAGGTGCAGGCCGCCATGGAGAGCTTGCTAGGCAACCCGATCGGCCCCGAAGAGAACTTCTTCACCTCCGGTGGTGACTCCCTGCTGGCCATGCGTTTAATGGGTGTGCTGCGCAAGCAGGGCATGCAGTTGAAGATCCAGGACATTGTGGATGCTGGTACTCCGGCAGCCATCGCGGAACGGCTGGGGCAGGGCACTGGTGGAGCTATGAAGGCTAAGCAGCCGCCGAAGCCGCAGCAATCCCAGCGCTTACAGACTGCAGAGCATTCGCAACGCCGCCCGGTGTGGTGCCTCCATCCGATCGGCGGACATGGCTTGGCCTTCGCCCCGCTGGCCAGCCTTCTGGCGGACACTGAGTTCGACACCCGCCTGATCGAACTACCGTCCCCGCTACCCCAGGTGGAAACACTGGCCGAGCTAGCGGAGCTCTACACCGAACAGATCCTGGCCGAGCAACAAGAAGGACCCTTCACGTTGGTGGGCTACTCCTTCGGTGGCGTGGTGGCTGAAAACATCGCTGCCGCGTTGCAGCGCCGGGGCTATGAGGTGCGGTTCTTAGGAATTCTTGACGCCTACCCCAGCGGCAGCAGCCCCAGCTCCGGTACGCATTCCTTGCCGCCGGGCACGCCCGATGGCAGGACAGCCTTTGGTGACTACGACGTTCGGGCAATTGCGCGTGCCGATGGGATGTCGCACGAATTGGGTACTGTGGGCGTCGATATAGAAAGCAACATCCGTTTCTGCATGCAGTTGCTACACACAGCAGCACCCACCAGCTACGAAGGCCGGGTCGAGCTAGTGGTGGCAACGCAAAACAACAGTGATGTGGCACACGGGCAGTGGGATCCGGCTGCTGCGTGGAGGCGCCGTCCGGGGGCGTATCCGGTGCAGGTGAGCGAGCTTGAACTTACGCACGCGCAGCTGGTGAAAGCCGATGGCTGGAAGAACGTTTTCCAGCAATGGGCACCGCGGCTGCTGGACAAGAGTTCGGCTGACCGGCCAGCACCCGAGGCGACAGGTATCGACCCTGCGCATGCCGACCCTGCGCACTGACCCGCTACACACCGACTCACCGCACACCGCCAACCCAGAAACGAGAAAGGAATGACCATGGCGAGGAATAGCCGAGACAGGGAAATCTACCCCATTACGATCCGCGAACTGCAGGTCGATGACATCGAGGACATCACACCAGGGATGCGTCGCATTACTCTGACGGGCGAACAACTACGCGCCCATAGTGCGTTCGGCGTAGACGCACCACCGCTAGTCAGCGATGGTTTCGACGACGATATCCGCATCATCTTCCCAGACCCGGCCACCGGGGAGCGCCCTCACCCCATCACACGGGAGGACGCGACGGTGCTATGGCAAGAGGAGGTCAAAGATCTGTTTCGGACATATACCGTCCGTTCATTCGACGCCTCCCAGGGCCGCCTCGTCGTAGACTTCGCGCGGCATGGCCAAGGCCTGGCCGAGGACTGGTCCGCACGAGCTCGACCGGGAGATCCCCTGTATATCGCAGGGCCGAAGTCTTGCGCAGCGCTGCCCACCCACACTCCGTGGCTACTGATGGTGGGCGACGAGACGGCGCTGCCGGCGATTGCTCGCTGTATAGAGTCTTTGCCCGCCGGGTATAGGGCAGTGGCGATTATTGAGGTTGCCACGCGGGCACATGTCCAGCGACTGGAGTTCGAAGCACAGGTGGACATTCACTGGCAGGTGCGAGACGAGGGCGGGGACTTCGTGGCGAAAGCTACCGAGTTGTACGGAGAACACCCAGAGTGGGCGGCCGAGCCCGCCGCGATGCCCTATGTATGGGCTGCGGGAGAGGCCGGGCGATTGAAGGCGATCCGACGCTGGGTTCGAGCTCTGGGGATTCCGCGGGAAAACGTGGAGATTACGGGGTACTGGCGCGCAATGGCACCGGCACAATCGGAAGCAGGGGCGACGGCTACGCAGGGCGACAGTGAGGGGGCGGAGACAGGGGCTGTGATGAGCCACCGTAATGCGTTGATTGAGCTGCATGAACTCACCGAAATGGGGTCGGCGATTCTGGTGCGCCAAGCCGTAGGGTTGGGGATTTTTGGCCTGATTGATGAGGGCGCGGATCGAGTGGATCAACTGGCCGCAGCAACTGGCCTGCAGCAGGAGCTGGCTCTCCGGATTGCGCGCTACCTGGAGGCAGTGGGGTTAGTGACTTTGTCGGCGGATGCAGCACTGGATAGCTCAGCGGAGGATGTGGCGGACCAACGGGCGGTTCGAATCGGCCTCACTGCGCTGGGCAGCGAGTTGGCAAACCCGGATTCTCCAGTAAGGGATTGGATTACCGGGCCGGCAGCCGCCAAGACCGCAGCACTTGGCCAGCTAGGGCAGGCACTGCAGAATCCGGCTGATACGGGCGAGCACCGCTGGGACTATATTGTGCAAACCCAGCCACAACTGGCCGTGGAGGAACACGAACAGGCGGCCTCCAGCGCTCAGTGGTCGGCCCCGGCCGCAGCGGAGATTCTGAGCAGCAAGCTACTAGCGCGACAGGATGCTGGCTCGCTTCGGTGCGCGGTGGGAGGTCCGGCCGCGGCGGTGTATGCGGATGAGATTCTACGTAAGATACCGCAGGCCAACGCCGTGGTGTTGGGGTCGTTTTCGGAGGCAGAAGATGACGCAAGGATTTCAGTAGGCGCAACAACTGCAGCGATGACGGAGCCTGGGGCCAGCGCAGAGGAGGTTATGCTGCGCGATATTGCTCCACGCCGCCGGGATCGTGCTCGCTATAGTGCACTGCACGCTCCAACGGTTGGGCGTAGCGGTGAGGATGTGCGCCGGGCGGATTGGGCTGGCACAGTGGCTACTTTGTGCGAGCAGGTAGATGCTGTGGTGCTGGTTGATCCGTGGCGACGTTGGCCAGCTATAGAGCTGCAGCAGCTGGTAGCTGCCGTACTACGTTCTGGGGCGCAGCTGTTCCTGGTGACCCCAGTGTTGCAGGAAAGCGGGGCAGAGGATCATGACTACGAGGAAGATTTATCACGCCTCGTTCTGTATGGATCGCAGCTGCCCACGGCCCGTGTGATTGCGAAGCACCTGGCTGCCGTGGGTGCGGTAGCGCGTTCGCAGCAGGCGGTGGGGTGGAGTGCCCAGCTGTTCGAGGTGGGGAGGGGAGGTAGGTAACTGCCGGTGGTAGGGCGAACCTCAGGACATTTGTCTCGGGCGAAGCGTGTGGAGGAGCGGCGGACGTTTGGTGGTTTGCTAAACCGTTTCTAAAGTGCCCCCTGTCGGCTGGCCCCTAGCGGCTGAGCTGCCTCCATATCGGCGGCTACACATCCCCCAAAATAATTAACTTAGGGCAGCCTTTTGTGTGGTTAGCCTAATCTGTGTAAGATGGGCGCGATTGCTGAATCCACCGTAGCTGAAAGAGGCCATCAGTCTCTTGGGGCTACGGGTACTTTACAGCGCCTCAAAGAGTTCCTTACACGTTAGGCTTCCACATGTTTCGAAACAATTCGCTGACCCGTCGAGCGGCACTGAAGACCGCCGCTGTCTTGGCAGCATCCACTCTTGTTCTGTCTGGTTGCTCCCGAGGCGATGACGCGGCGGCGTCAAAAAATGAGGGCACCGGGGACGAGCGCATCGCCGCAGTTGGCCTGGGAGACAGCGATACTTTGCTCGCTCTAGGCATCCAACCAGTCCTCGTAGCGCCCTGGGGTGCTGAGGGAGATGTTGATGCGTCTGGCGTCGGCCCATGGGCTACCGAAAAGCTCGGCGACAACAAGCCTGAAGTAGTTTACGGTACTGCCAACGGATTCACTGCTGAAATCCTGGAGAAGATTTCCGCCGCTGATCCGGACAAGATCATTGCGGTGAACTCTGCCGTAGACGCGCAGGCGAAGAAGGCGCTTAATGACATCGCCACAACCACCGTCAAGCCAGACGGTGCCACGGACTGGCAGATCCCCTGGCGGGATCAGGTCAACCAGATCGCCGCTGCGGTGGACAAGAAGAGCGAAGGCGACAAGCTAGTCGAAGAGACGCAGAAGGCATTCGACGATTTCCAAAAGCAGCACCCTGAACTAAAGGGCAAGCGCGCAGCAATCGTCATGCCCTACGAAGGAAAAATCGGCCTCTACACCTCCGGTGACGGTCGAGGCCAGTTCATTGAGAACCTTGGCTTCGAGATCCCGAAGGAACTTGAAGGCAACAAGGGGGAGTTCTATCGCGACATCGCGCCAGAACACTATAGCGACCTCAACAACGTGGATTACCTGTTTGTCCTTGATTATCAGGGCGCGGCCGAAACCTTGAAGAAGGATCCGACCTTCAGCACATTGGATGTGGTTCGCAAGGGTAAGGTTCGTTGGATGGAGCAGAATGTAGGAAATGCCATGAGCATGCCAAACCCGCTGACCATCCCGTGGGCGACCAACAAGTTCGCTGACGCAATCTAGCTGCGGGATTCTGTGCTGAAGTTTCGATTCCCTGACACTGATCCTCTCCGCCAGCAGGCTGACCGTCAGGCAAAACGGCGCACCTTGCCTTTCGCACTTGGTGCACTGCTGTGCCTGGTGCTGTTGATGGTCGCTTCCCTGTACTTGGGTTCAAGGGGGCTTTCTTTTGGCGACGTGACCAGTATCCTCGCGCACGGCTCGAATCCAGCTGCGGAGACCGATGTGTCCACAGAGCAATCCACCATTATCTGGGACCTACGAGTTCCGCGTACTCTGCTAGCGGTGGTCGCGGGTGCGGCCCTCGCGATGGCGGGTGCCATTGCCCAAAGTTGGACGCGAAATCCCCTCGCGGACCCCGGCATTATCGGGGTGAACGCCGGTGCCGGTTTCGCGGTCGCCGCCGCCCTGACTATGGGCTGGGCGACCACGGTTGGAGAGCGGGCCATCATGGGTCTGATCGGCGCTACCGCTGCGGCCATCATCGTGTTGCTCGTCTCCCGAGTATCACGCGATCCGTTGACATTGGTGCTGGTAGGAGTGGGTGTAACCTTCGCCCTACAGGCTGCGACGAATATGCTGAGCCTCTATTCCTCCGACACCCTGGAAGGGCTGCGTCGCTGGACAGTCGGTTCTACGGCGGGACGCGGGATGGATGACGTGGCGATGGCCACCATTGGTCTAGCGCTGGGTGCCCTGTGCGCGGCACTCGCAGCGCGCCCGCTAGATTTGCTATCGATGGGCGAAGACACCTCCCAGGCACTCGGAGGATCGCCAGTGCGTGCGCGTTTGCTGGCAGCGTCCGCGGTGATTGTCCTTGCCGGTTCGGCCACGGCCACCGTGGGGCTAGTTACCTTCGTGGGCTTTGCTGTACCCCACCTGTTGCGCCCTTTCACTGGCCCGGCGCTGACCCGCCTGTTGCTACCTACGGCCGTTGTCGGCGGCGCCGCGGTGCTGCTGGCCGATATTGTCGGCCGCTTCGTACTGCAACCTAACGAGCTAGAAATGTCGATCGTCCTGGCAGTCATCGGTGCGCCGGTGATGATCCTTGCAGTCCGTCATCGGAAGAACTCCCTGTCCTCTCCTGACATGGAGGTGACGGTGTGATTGCCATGGAAGAATTCCAGAAGACCAAACGCACCCGAACAATTCGAACTTTGGTCTCTACCCTGGGCTTCGCCCTTATCGCGGCGCTGTGCTATTGCGTGATTTTGGGGCAGGGTGCGGTGAAACTCAGCCCTGCGGAGGTTATAGACGTCCTCACTGGCGGCGGTACACGGCAGGCTATCAATGTGGTGTGGGATCTCCGTCTACCCGTAGCAATCGCCACGGTGGTGGTCGGCGCTGCGCTCGGCCTTGCCGGTGCGTGGACCCAGACTATGGCCCGGAACCCGCTGGCCAGCCCGGATATTCTGGGTGTCTCTGGTGGTGCTGCGGTACTCGTCGTGGCAGGCACTGTGCTCTCGCGACCGGAGTGGAGCGAAAGCATACCCACCTACTGGTGGCGTGTGGGGCTCGCGCTCGTGGGGGCCGCAATGATCGTTGTTTTGCTCATTGTCCTCGGCGGTTTCGGTACGTCGCAGCGCGTAGTGGTGGTGGGCCTAGCGCTGTCTTTCCTAACCCAATCGCTTGTTCAGTATCTGTTGCTCAAGGCAGAGCTGACCCGTGCGGCCGATGCGCAGACCTGGCTCGCTGGATCCACGGGCTTCGTCCGTTCGGAAGCGCTGTTGCCTATGGGGTTGGGTTTGGTTCCTTTCGTCCTTGTAGGCCTCTTTGTTGCTCGTGACGTTCCTCTTCTTTCTCATGATGACGCCACCGCCTCCACACTCGGAGTGAATGTTCCAAGGTCACGTGCTGTCTTACTTGTAGCCGCGACGGGAATTGTTGCAGTTGTGGTCGCTTTCGTTGGCCCGATCGGGTTTGTGGCTTTGCTGGCGCCTCAGGTTGCCAAGCTGGTGGCTGGCACTCCCACACCTCACCCGGTGTGTTCTACCGCTGCCGGCGCAGCTCTGATGGCCGCGTGCGCTGTTATAGCCGGCGCCCTGCCTTTTACGGCACCGGTCGGTTTGGTGACCGCGATTATTGGCGGCCCTGCGCTGGTTTGGCTCGTGTGGCTGGCCGCGCGACGCGGAAGTATGAAAGGAATGATGTGATGAACGTTCACGTTGATAGCGTCACTGTGGGCTACAACGGTGGCCCAAGTATCGTCAAGGAAGTCTCTTTCGATGCGCAACCAGGGCAGGTCACTACGCTGCTCGGCCCCAATGGCTGTGGTAAGTCCACGCTGCTCAAGGCGCTTTCTCGGCTTCTTACTCCCGCCCAAGGGCGAGTTCTGGTGGGGGAGAAGGACGTGCATAGTTTGGGAGCGCGCGAAGCTGCACAGCTCATCGCGCTGTTGCCACAGCATCCGCTGTGTCCTTCTGGGCTGACCGTTGGAGAGCTCGTGGAGCGCGGACGGCACCCTTACCGTCGTGCGTTATGGGGCGGGGGCGCGACGGCGTCCCAAGATAAAAAGAAAGTTCTTGAGGCGCTGGAGAAAACGGGGACCGACGAGCTTGTCGCTCGTGACGTGGCGGAGCTATCGGGAGGCCAAAGGCAGCGTGTGTGGATGGCAATGGTGTTGGCGCAAGATACGCCGGTCGTGCTGCTGGACGAACCAACTACGTACCTAGACCCGGCGCATGCGATGGAGATTCTAGGTATCGTGCGCGAGCTCGCCCAGGAGGGCAAGACGGTCGTGATGGTACTGCACGACCTCAGCTTGGCCGGTAGCTTCAGCGACACAATGATCATGATGAAGGGCGGAAACAAGATCGCCCAGGGAACTCCGAAGGATGCGCTGACGGCGGACGTGCTGCGCGATGTCTATGGTCTGCAGGCCGAGGTGTGGGAAGACCCCCGCGGTCCGGCGCCGATCATCGTGCCGCGAGGAATTGTGGCTAATTAAGGTCGCGCCCTGCCAAGGAACCAATACGGGCACCACTGCACGGAGTCACTAGGGAGGTGCCAATTGGTTATCGCATGTCGACGAACCATTTTGCAGAGCTTCCCCTCGCCCGCAACCCAGACGTACTTCGACTGCGTTGCGGGATGGTCGGTGCGCTCGAGTTGCTGCAGGTGCGACATGGTCGCCGCCTGGAATTCCGTTGTCGTGCTAAAAAGGATCTCCAGGCTGCCCAGCCTATTTTCCCAGTCAGCTCTTAACAGAGGTTCCAGGTCGTGATGACTCTCGGCGATCACGATGAGGTGCATGTCGCGCAATTGTTCTGGCGCGAAGGCCTGCGTGTACTCCAAGATGGCGCGAACAGAGGGTACTGCGGATGGATCCGCGACCAGTGTTTGCGCATTCTGCGCGCGATGCCATAGCCCTTGGCAGGTCCAGATACCGACCTGGTCGCCGGCGCGAGTCCTAAGAACCCAGGCGAGCCCTGGTCCGACGTCGTTCTTGCAGGGGTTATTGACGCCATGTGTCACCACGTCAAAAGTGATTCGTCCCTGCTCTGGGTCGAATGCGCGAACTGTGTACCAGCGTAGATTCGGGCGTTGGCTAGCCGGCATAGCTGCTACGCTTGCTCGTATATTGGCACCGCCATCGTGGGATGGTAGGTGGAGCTCCCCACTGGGGTTCGGGGGCATTAAGAGTCCAAAGAACTCGTCGGGGCCGGAGAGTCGGAAGCCGACGAGCTCGGGGGAATGGACGGTTATCCGTCGCAGGTTTTCGGCTGGGGCGCTGACGCTGTAGACGGTGGCCCGGATGATGTGGTGGCTGGGGCTAGAAGGGGCGTGGATTAGCTTGTGATCAGCGAAGGCGGCGCGTTGGGTGGCGCTAACTGCGGGAGGCTCTAGTGTGGTCTGCCGTACTGCCATAATAGTGGTGAGCCTACCCTTGCTTCTCTAGAAATGGAAATGAGGTCCTGGAGTATGGCAGCGCAAAACCCCGCGGCGATCTTAGATCGCGGCGGGGCTTGGGGTCTCAGCTGAACGGACTCGTTCTAGCTTGAGAAGGCTGTTCTTACTTGAACAGCTTCTCGATCTTGCCGAAGTTGGAAGCCAGGGTAACGATGCCGGCAACCAGAGCACCAATGGTGGTGATCAGGGTGACGACGCTCTTCATCTTATCCAGGCCGGAGGTCTTGTCGTTCCAGCCGAAGAACTTGTCGGAGGAGTTAGCCAGCTTCTCCTGGCGCTCCTTCTTCTGCTTCTCCTTGTCGGTCAGCTCCTTGCTCGGATCGGTGTCGGTCTTGCCGCCGTCGTCGGTGCCGTTCCCGGTGTCGGTAGCAGCGGGGCCTGCGGTCGTGGTGTCGTCAGCAACTGCAGCGGTGGTACCAGCAACTGCAACGGTAGCGGCGGTGGTCAGAGCCAGGAGGGACTTCTTGAGCTTCATGTGTTAAATCCTCACAAAAAAGTTGGGGGCTTCGGCCTGTTCTCGGCCCGAGGTACGCCACACAACCTAGCACGGGTGCTGTATGGAAGCACAGTGGGAAATAGCTCTCCGTCCGTCTAAAGAGTCCTTGGTGGGGGCTGAAAGCCGTTTGAATGATTACTGGCGCGCGGCATTTCGGCATCGCACAAACGCGCTGCTTGGGACGAGGGGTGCATTTAGTGGGCGAGGGGCGGCGATCTTGAAAAGCTCTCAGTTTATAGTTGATGACGCGCTGGCGTGGGGAAATGTGGCTAGAAATCTGAATAATGCGCGGTTGTGGCGCTTCGTGAGGCACTGTCCGGAGCTCCCTTAAAAACCCCTTTGATGTCCAAAAATACTGATCTGCAAGGTGGCGTCATTAAGAAATGAGAAAGGGGCCAGCGGGGGTAGCGTAAATCACCCCCCGGTGGGTCAAATGGCGCCTCTACTCCCGAAGGACTGATAAGAGCGATTTTGTTGGGTCAGTAGGGGTGTGGAAGAATGTAGCGGTTGCCAGAAGGTGCATCGAGTTCACGAAGAACTGACTGCCACGCTGGCACAGACCGCGTGCGCGAGGGTCGGAAATCCCACGCACGATTCGCAAAAACATCTAGGTCAATTAGGAGACTCAAGTGATTCAGCAAGAATCGCGTCTGCGAGTTGCCGACAACACCGGTGCCCGGGAAATCCTGGTCATCCGTGCTCTCGGTGGTTCCGTTCGACGCTCCGCTGGTATCGGTGATGTCGTCGTAGCAACCGTCAAGGAAGCTGCACCGGGCGGCACCGTCAAGGCTGGCGACATCGTCAAGGCTGTCATCGTCCGCGCTAAGAAGGAGACCCGTCGTCCGGACGGCTCCTACATCGCATTCGACGAGAACGCGGCTGTCATCATCAAGGCAAACGACAACGATCCCCGCGGCACCCGTATCTTCGGCCCGGTCGCACGTGAGCTTCGCGACAAGAAGTTCATGAAGATCGTTTCCCTGGCTCCGGAGGTGCTCTAAATGAAGATCCGTAAGGGCGACACCGTACTGGTTATCTCCGGCCCGGACAAGGGTGCCAAGGGCAAGGTCATCGAGGCCTACCCGCAGCGCGACAAGGTCCTGGTCGAGGGCGTCAACCGAATCAAGAAGCACGTTGCAAACTCCGCTCCAGAGCGCGGCGCTGAGTCCGGCGGCATCGTTACCCAGGAAGCTCCGATCCACGTGTCCAACGTGATGGTCGTTGACTCCGACGGCAACCCGACCCGTATCGGCTACCGCTTCGACGAAGACGGTAAGAAGATCCGCGTGTCCAAGCGCAACGGGAAGGACATCTAACGATGAGCGAAAACTACACCCCACGTTTGAAGACTCGCTACCGTGAGGAGATCCGCGAGAAGCTGAACGGCGAGTTCAGCTACGAGAACGTCATGCAGATCCCGGGCGTCACCAAGGTTGTCGTCAACATGGGTGTCGGCGACGCTGCTCGCGATTCCAAGCTGATCAACGGCGCAATCGAAGACCTGACCAAGATCACCGGTCAGAAGCCGCAGATCCGCACCGCGAAGAAGGCTATCGCTAACTTCAAGCTGCGTGAAGGCATGCCCATCGGTGCCCGCGTTACCCTGCGTGGCGACCGTATGTGGGAGTTCCTGGACCGCCTGCTGACCGTCGCGCTGCCGCGTATTCGCGACTTCCGCGGCCTGTCCGACCAGCAGTTCGACGGCCACGGCAACTACACCTTCGGCCTGACCGAGCAGACCATGTTCTACGAAATCGACGTGGACAAGATCGACCGTCCGCGCGGTATGAACATCACCGTCGTGACCACTGCTACGAACGACGACGAAGGCCGCGCACTGCTGCGCGAGCTGGGCTTCCCGTTCAAGCAGAAGGGCTCCGCTGAGTAATTCAGTGCTGAGTCGCTAACGCAACAAAGACCCCCGCTTCCCCTTCGAGGAAACTTCGAAGGTAGGGAAGCGGGGGTCTTTCTATTTGTCTAGGTGCGCGCCAATCGGCACGGCTCGGTGGCCTCTTACTTGGAGGAACCCGGGATGCCTGCGAAGGTCTTTACGATCTTGCCGATGAAGCCCATGACGTCCTGGATCTTCTTCAGTACGGAGGTGGACTCGTCCCAGCCCATCAGCTTGTCGATGGAGCCCTTCAGCTTCTGGCCCTTCTCGCTGTCAGCGGAGCCGTTAGCCGGCTTGGACTCGTCCTCTGGCTTTGCTTCGTCGGCAGGCTTGGTCTCGTCGGCGCCAGCCTCGTTGTTGCCAGCCTCGTTCTCGGTGGCAGCAGCGGCCGGTGCGTCCTGCGCAGCCGGTGCCTCTTCAGCGGTAGCAGCCGGGATGCCAGCCATTGCGACGGAGGACGCTGCAGCCAGGGTGACGAGGGACTTCTTGAACTTCAAAGGAATCTCCTTTTCTTGAGGGGTGTTCGGATATGCGCGTTAAACGCGACTGTGGCCGACGAATCAACTGCGAATTGATTCGCGGCCAATAGCTTCGTACAAGGTGTACGTAAGGCATGTGTAATGAATGTGGGCTCAGTTTTTCAAGGCGCTGCCGAATAATGTGACATAACTCATGTAACGCGGGGGAGGCTGTCACGTTCGCCCTATTTGCCCCAGCGCCCAGCTCAGCGAATGTAGGTTGAAAGCGTGGATAATCCCTACAATCACCCCAGCGCTTTCGCCCTGAGCTGGCAAGGCTTCCAACACCTTCAGTCGTTGGATCCGATGTCTCTTGCCGCGCTGTGCGGTGGCCGCGCGCACATGACCATGGTCGCGGTGCAGCAACTCCTTCGCGAAGGTGACCTGCAGGTCGGGAACCTTGCCGACAAGCTCGGCCCGATCGCTCGGGTTCTACCGTCCACGCACAAGAACCACCTCTCAGTCTTGCGGCTCGTCACGCCTCTTCGTGCAACCCAGCCGTATCCTCGCGCGGTTCTGCGCCGCACCAAAGGTCGCCTGCGCTTCTTTGGTCGCCGCCGTTTATCGAAGGCGGTTGATTCTTTTGTGACGCCCCTTATTTCCGCCGGCCTTGTTCACCGACCAAAACGCCTACGTATTCGCGGGATTGGCGACTGCCGGGATCCTCAGCTCACGGAGGTAGGCGTGCAAGTACGCGATGCCCTGCGCAATCAGCTGGCAAGCGGGGGTGGCTATCAGACTCTCGCTGAGCGGGCGGGGGACTGGGAAAAGGATGTGCTCGCGGCGGTCTACGGCGAACGCTTCGTCCGCTCCCTTGATCCGCACCTGTGGGGGAGTATCACAGTTACGTTTGGTGGCGTGCCCGCGCGCGGACCTTTCGGGTTCGGCCGCGACTGGGATTGGGATGTGACGGACTTGCTGGATTTCTGGCCCTAGGGGCGTCCAGACCCAAACAGCGGCGATTTGGGTAAACCCGCAGGTGATTGCTAGAGTTATCGAGTCTTGCGTTGCCCCGTGCCCAAAACAGGGTTAGCAACGTGAGCAGTGTAAACATCAAACCACTTTGTTGTAGGCCCCTCGCCCAATAAAGCGGCCGCGCGGACACGGCGGCGAGCACCCCACGTTATTTAGCATGGGGCGCGCAAGTAGCCAGCAAGCGCGCGGTACACGCATCCTGGGTGGGCTGGGAACCGCAATGAGAAAGGCTATGGGTCAATACTTATGACCATGACTGATCCCATCGCGGACATGCTGTCCCGCGTGCGGAACGCATCTAACGCGTTCCACGATTCCGTCTCCATGCCTTCCTCCAAGATCAAGGCGAACATCGCTGAGATCCTGAAGGAGGAGGGTTACATCGCTAACTACACCGTCAATGACGCCAAGGTTGGCAAGACCCTGGACATCGAGCTGAAGTACGGCCCGTCCCGCGAGCGTTCTATCTCCGGACTGCGCCGTGTTTCCAAGCCGGGTCTTCGTGTGTACGCAAAGTCCAACGAGCTGCCGCAGGTTCTCGGCGGCCTGGGTGTGGCTATCATTTCCACGTCCCACGGCCTGCTGACTGACCGTGAGGCACAGAACAAGGGTGTGGGCGGAGAAGTTCTCGCCTACGTCTGGTAACTAGAGGAGGTCTAAACCATGTCTCGTGTTGGCAAGGCACCGGTGGCTGTCCCCTCTGGCGTCACCATCAACATCAACGGCCAGTCTGTAGAGGTCAAGGGCCCGAAGGGCACCCTGAACCTGGACATTCCGGCCCCGATCACCGTGGCACAGGAAGGCGATGAGATCGTCGTTTCCCGCCCGGATGATCACCGCAAGAATCGTTCCCTGCACGGCCTGTCCCGTTCCCTGGTCTTCAACATGATCGAGGGCGTGACCAAGGGCTACACCATCAACATGGAAATCTTCGGTGTTGGTTACCGTGTGCAGCTCAAGGGCAAGAACCTGGAGTTCGCACTGGGTTACTCCCACCCTGTGCTGATTGAGGCACCGGAGGGTATCACCTTCGCCGTGGATGGGAACACCAAGTTCTCCATCGCTGGTATCGACAAGCAGAAGGTCGGACAGATCGCCGCGAACATCCGTCGTCTGCGTAAGGACGATCCTTACAAGGGCAAGGGCATTCGCTACGAGGGCGAGCAGGTCCGTCGCAAGGTCGGAAAGACGGGTAAGTAATGAGCAACACTGCACAAAACGAAAAGCGTCTGCCGGTGGGCAAGGATATTTCCACCCGCCGTCGCACCGCACGCGCACGTCGTCACTTCCGTATCCGCAAGACCCTCTCCGGCACCCCGGAGACCCCGCGTCTGGTCGTTCACCGCACCTCTCGCCACATGCACGCACAGGTCATCGACGATGTTGCAGGCCACACCCTGGTCGCAGCTTCCACGATGGAAGCCGATGTGCGCGCAATGGAGGGCGACAAGAAGGCTCGCGGTGCGAAGGTCGGTCAGCTGATCGCCGAGCGCGCCAAGGCCGCTGGCATCGAGGCCGTCGTCTTCGACCGTGCGGGCTACAAGTACCACGGCCGCGTCGCCGCTCTGGCCGACGCTGCCCGCGAAGGTGGTCTGAAGTTCTAATGACCAACTCCACGAACAACACCAACGGAAGGAACGCGTGATGTCGGGACGTGAACGTAACGGCGGACGCTCCGCCGAGAACAACGACAACAACGAGCGCAACGAGCGTAACGGCCGCAACGATCGCAACAACGATCGCGGCGGACGCAACGATCGTCGCAACCAGCAGGACGAGCGCAGCCAGTTCATCGAGCGCGTGGTTACCATCAACCGCGTCTCGAAGGTTGTGAAGGGCGGTCGCCGCTTCAGCTTCACCGCGCTGGTTATCGTCGGCGACGGCCAGGGCATGGTCGGCGTCGGCTACGGCAAGGCTAAGGAAGTTCCTGCCGCAATTCAGAAGGGCGCAGAAGAGGCTCGCAAGAACTTCTTCCGCGTTCCGATGATCAACGGCACCATCACCCACCCGGTTCAGGGTGAGGCTGCTGCAGGCATCGTCATGATGAAGCCCGCAGCTCCTGGTACCGGTGTGATCGCCGGTGGCGCTGCCCGCCCGGTGCTGGAGTGCGCCGGCGTGCAGGACATCCTGTCGAAGTCCCTGGGCTCCGACAACGCCATCAACGTTGTCCACGCAACCGTAGACGGCCTGAAGCAGCTGGTCCGTCCGGAAGAGGTTGCCGCTCGCCGTGGCAAGCCTCTGGACGAGGTTGCTCCGGCCGCTATGCTGCGCGCACGTGCAGCGGGACAGGGGGCATAAGAAATGGCTTTGAAGATTACCCAGACCAAGGGCTTGGTCGGAACCAAGCCGAAGCAGCGCAATTCCATGCGCTCCCTCGGCCTGAAGCGCATTGGCCAGGCAGTTGTCCGCGAGGATAGCCCGATCGTCCGTGGCCAGATCAACGTTGTGCGCCACCTGGTCGAGGTCGAAGAAGTGGCAGGAGAGTAAACATGAGCGATCCAATTAAGCTCCACGACCTCCGCCCTGCTCCGGGCGCCAAGAAGGCCAAGACCCGCGTGGGTCGTGGTGAGGCGTCTAAGGGTAAGACCGCAGGTCGTGGTACCAAGGGCACCAAGGCTCGTAAGCAGGTTTCGGCAGCATTCGAGGGTGGCCAGATGCCACTGCACATGCGCCTGCCTAAGCTGAAGGGCTTCCGTAACCCCGCGAAGATCACCTACCAGGTGGTTAACGTTGCTGACCTGGAGAAGGCATTCTCCAAGGGTGGCGACGTCACCGTTGCTGACATCGTTGCAGCTGGCCTAGCTCGCAAGAACCAGCCGGTGAAGATCCTGGGCAACGGCGAGATCAGCGTGAAGCTGAACGTCACCGCTAACAAGTTCTCGGGTTCTGCAAAGCAGAAGATCGAGGCTGCAGGTGGCACCGTCACCGAGGCTAAGTAAGCGGCTGGCTAGATCCTAGCCGAACTTAGCCCTCACCCATCGCCCTGCCAGTGCGTTATTGCGCTGGCAGGGCGATTTTTTCTTTCCTATTGACGCCCACGTACCCACCGCCCCTCGTCTCCGGGAAGCGATACAGTCAGACCGTGAAGCGGTACTTGATATATTGCGTGCTATAGGTGGTACAGTTTCCTAAGCATTTGTCCTGTCTGCTAACCTGGCTAGGTTGCAATTAGTGTCGCCTCTTTACGCGGGCGTATCTTAAAGTGCAGGTGCGCTAGCGAATAGATCCCGCACAAAGGTAAGAAACTACACAGGAGGCCAAGTTTGTCCGCCATCTCCTCGGCGTTCAAGAACGATGATCTCCGCAAGAAGATTTTGTTCTCTCTTGCGATGGTTATCCTCTATCGCATCGGCGCCCAGATCCCAACCCCCGGCGTAGACTACGGCGGGATCCAAGCGCAGATCAATAGCCTGACGGATAGCTCGGCGATGTACTCGCTGATCAACCTGTTCTCAGGTGGCGCGCTGCTGAAGCTGTCTGTCTTCGCTGTTGGAATTATGCCGTACATTACGGCGTCCATTATTGTGCAGCTGCTGACCGTGGTGATCCCGAAGTTTGAGCAGCTGAAGAAGGAAGGCCAGTCCGGTCAGGCCAAGATGACGGAGTACACCCGTTACCTGACCGTCGCCCTCGCGCTTCTGCAGTCCGCCGGCATCGTGGCGCTGGCTGACCGTAAGCAGCTGCTGGGTCAGGGCGTGCCGGTGCTGAAGGAAGATACCGGCATCTTCGGCCTGATTGTGATGGTCATGGTCATGACCTCCGGTGCTGTGCTGCTGATGTGGATGGGCGAGTTGATCACCGACCGCGGCATCGGCAACGGTATGTCGCTGCTCATCTTCGCGGGTATCGCCACCGCGTTGCCGGGGCAGGGTGCATCCATCCTTGCAAGCTCCGGTGGCTTTGTGTTCGCCGGCGTGGTTGTTGGTGTGCTGATCCTGGTGGTCGGAGTGGTCTTCATCGAGCAGGGTCAGCGCCGCATCCCGGTCCAGTACGCAAAGCGCATGATCGGTCGCCGCCAGTACGGCGAGACCTCCACCTACCTGCCGCTGAAGGTCAACCAGGCTGGTGTGATCCCCGTGATCTTCGCGTCCTCGCTGCTGACCGTGCCGATCCTGATTACCCAGATCATCCAGTCCGGCAATCCGGAGGCCGCTGGCCAGGACAACTGGTGGAACCGCAACGTTATGACCGTGCTGTCTGACCCTGCGGCATGGCAGTACATCCTGGTGTACGTCGGTCTGATCATCTTCTTCTCCTTCTTCTACGTATCCGTCCAGTACGATCCCTACGATCAGGCGGATAACATGAAGAAGTACGGTGGCTTCATTCCAGGCATCCGCCCGGGTCGCCCGACCGCGGAGTACCTTGGATATGTGATGAACCGTCTGCTGATCGTCGGTTCCATCTACCTGGCTGTCATCGCTGCACTGCCGAACATCCTCATCAACATGGGCGTGCAGACGACTCAGGCCAGCGGCCAGGGCCAGATGCCCTTCGGTGGTACCGCCATCCTGATTCTGGTATCCGTTGCCCTGACCACGATCAAGCAACTCGAATCGCAAGTCATGCAGTCTAACTACGAAGGATTCCTGAAATGAGACTAGTTCTGCTCGGCCCTCCCGGCGCTGGCAAGGGCACTCAAGCTTCCCTGCTGTCCGATGCTCTGAAGATCCCGCACATCTCTACCGGTGATCTTTTCCGCGCCAACATCTCCCAGGGCACCGACCTGGGCAAGCAGGCGCAGGAGTACATGGATGCCGGCAAGCTGGTTCCAACCTCCGTGACTGCCAACATGGTGCGCGATCGCCTGAGCCAGGACGATGCCACCAAGGGCTTCCTGCTAGACGGCTTCCCCCGCACCATCGAGCAGGCTGAACTGCTGGAGCAGATGCTGCAGGAAGACGGCCACTCCCTGGACGCAGTGATCAACTACGTAGTCTCCGAGGATGTCGTCGTCGATCGCATGCTGGCCCGTGGACGCAACGATGACAACGAGGACACGATCCGCACCCGCCTGGAGGTCTACCGCAACGAGACCGCCCCGCTGATCGACCACTACAAGGACATTCTGCTGAACATCGACGCGGAGGGCACCGTGGAGGACATCTCCACCACCACGCTGAACGCGCTGGACAAGTAAACACCCGCGCAGTTCACAGCTGATCCCGCCAGCCGGCCCCACACGGTCCGACCTGGCGGGATTTGTGGTTCTGGGCGGCGAGGGGGCGTCATGGAACCAAGAAACAACAAGAACAGACAAGAAGTACAGGAAGAAGACAACACCAATGGGCTTCCGGCGTAGGAACAAAAAGATTGCGGCGAAGACACCCGAGCAGCTAGATGCGATGCAGGCTGCAGGCGAGATCGTGGGGCTGGCGCTGCAGGAGGTCAAGAAGGCGGCGGCGCCGGGCAAGACGACGCTCGACCTCGACCGCGTGGCCGAGCAGGTGATCCGCGACCACGGTGCAATCCCAACTTTCAAGGGCTACGGCGGTTTCCCGGGCTCCATTTGTGCGAGCCCGAACGACATGATCGTCCACGGCATCCCAGCCGCAGATGTGGTGTTGAAGGAAGGCGACCTGATCTCCATCGACTGTGGAGCTACGCTGAATGGCTGGGTGGGGGATTCCGCCTGGACTTTCGGGATCGGGGAGATCGCTGAGGAGCACGATCGGCTGAACCGAGCAACCGAATGGGTTCTGCACGAAGGGCTGAAGGCTATGATCCCGGGAAATCGGCTGACCGATGTGTCCTGGGCACTGGAGAAAGCGACGGACGCAGCCGAGGAGAAATTCGACGTGGAACTGTGGATCGTCGACGGCTATGGCGGCCACGGTATCGGGCGCACCATGCATGAGGATCCGTACCTGGCCAACGAAGGCCGCGGCGGGCGCGGGCCGGAAATTCAGGAAGGATCCGTGCTGGCCATCGAGCCGATGCTGGCGCTGGGGACTGCCGATTCCCGCGTGCTCGACGACGAGTGGTCGGTGGTGACGTTGGACGGCAGCTTTTCCTCGCACTGGGAGCACACAGTCGCCGCGACCGCCGACGGGCCGCGGATCCTGACGCCCCGGAAGTGACGCCGGGGGATGGTGGGCGGAGGGTGATTATTGGAGAAAGAAGTAGTCAGAGTAGGCTAAACATAATCGTTTCATGAGAACCTACAAGCTCCTATGAGCGCCGACATGAGGGAAGAACTGGCATGAACCTATCCCGAGTACTTAAATCGCTGCTTTTCAAGATCATCGTTGCCATTGGCCTGGGCATTCTGTGCAGCCTGTTCTTCCCGGAGTGGGCCGGCCGTACATTCGCTACGTTTAATGGTCTGTTCTCCGGTTTCCTGGGATTCTTTGTTCCGGTTCTGATCTTCTCCCTCATCACGCCGGCGATCGCCAGCCTGGGACGTGGGGCAGGGAAGTGGCTAGGCGTGACCGCTGGTATCGCTTACGTCTCCACCATCATCTCCGGCCTGATCGCCTATGGAGTGGCAGAGGGCACCTACCCGTCCCTGTTGAGCAATGAATCCATGATCAAGGCGGAAGACATCGACGAAGGTGCGCTGCAGCCGTTCTTCTCCGTTGAGATGGATCCGCCGATGGGCGTGATGTCGGCACTGCTGCTGGCCTTCACCGTCGGCATTGCTTTGGCTTCGATGCGCACGGAGGTGCTGTACAGGGGAGCCGAGGAACTTCGCGAGGTCAGCATGAACGTCATCCAGAAGTTCATCATTCCTCTGTTGCCGATCTACATCTTTGGCGTGTTCCTGACTATGGGTATGAACGGCAACTTGAAGTTAACCCTGACCCAGTTCTCGAAGGTGCTGATCCTGGCTGTTCTAATGACCTGGGTGATCCTGGCGCTCCAGTTCCTGCTGGCCGGGCTTTTTGCCGGACGCAATCCACTGACTGCCCTGAGGAACATGATGCCCGCCTACTTCACCGCGCTGGGTACCTCGTCTTCCGCGGCAACCATTCCTGTGACCCTGGAATGCACACGCAAGAACGGCGTTTCCCAGTCCGTGGCTGACTTCGTGGTGCCGCTGTGCGCCACGGTGCACCTGTCCGGCTCTATGCAGAAGATCGCCCTGTTCGCATTCTCCATTGTGTACATGACGGGAATCGACATGTCCCCGGGGATGGCGCTGGGCTTCATCTTCCTGCTGGGTGTGATGATGATTGCCGCTCCGGGCGTTCCGGGTGGCGCCATTATGGCAGCCGTTGGCCTGCTGCAGTCCCAGCTGGGCTTCGATGATGGCCAGGTGGCACTGATGATCGCTGCCTACATCGCCATCGACTCCTTCGGTACTGCATGTAACGTCACGGGCGACGGTGCGATCGCGCTGACTGTCAACCGCTTGGCGAAGGGACAGCTGCGCCGCGAAGAGCAGCACGCCTAAACCAGCGTTTTGGTATCCCCGCAGGTCGCGTGTATTGTAATCAGGTGGTGCATGGGCTTTCAGTACCCGACGGGTTCGATGATTCGGACCATGGCTGTTTAAGACAGTCAGCCTGAGTGCGGAAAAACCAGTGCCACATGTAGCAAAACATCACCCATCCAGCTAAAAGAGCTGGGGAAGCGTTGGAGGATATGGCAAAGAAGGAAGGCGCCATCGAGGTTGAGGGTCGCATCGTCGAGCCTCTGCCAAATGCGATGTTCCGTGTCGAGCTGGACAATGGCCACAAGGTATTGGCTCACATTTCCGGCAAGATGCGCCAGCACTACATCCGTATCCTCCCGGAGGATCGGGTTGTCGTGGAGCTGTCTCCCTACGACCTGACCCGCGGGCGCATCGTTTACCGCTACAAGTAATACGTCAAGCCTCCACACATCCAATCTAGGAAGTGCTCTTAACAGCACTTTTTAGTCACTACCTCTGGCCGCGGCGGCCGGAGCCCTCCTTCCAACACCTCAACAGTTGGGGTGTTGGTTTCGCACATTCAGGCACCTGGTGCCTACACAGTCCCTTCCGTGGCTGCGCGCGAAATACTCGAAGGATCAACAGGGACGAGTGTGGAGAAAACCGCCGCTAAACCGGAAGGAAAATGCCCTATGGCACGCCTTGCTGGTGTTGACCTGCCACGCGAAAAGCGCATGGAGGTCGCACTGACCTACATCTTCGGAATCGGCCCCGCCCGTTCCAAGGAGCTGCTGGAAAAGACCGGCATCTCCCCTGATCTTCGCTCCAAGGATCTGACCGACGAGCAGCTGTCCGCTCTGCGTGACGTTATCGAGAACACCTGGAAGGTGGAGGGTGACCTCCGCCGCGAGATCCAGGCCGATATTCGCCGCAAGATCGAGATTGGTTCCTACCAGGGGCTGCGCCACCGCCGTGGTCTGCCGGTTCGTGGTCAGCGCACCAAGACCAATGCTCGTACCCGCAAGGGACCCAAGAAGACGATCGCAGGAAAGAAGAAGTAACCTATGCCTCCGAAGACTCGTTCCGGCGCGCGCCGTACTGGCCGTCGCGTCGTAAAGAAGAATGTGGCCAACGGCCACGCATACATCAAGTCCACCTTCAACAACACCATCGTGTCCATCACGGACCCGAAGGGCGCTGTGATTTCCTGGGCTTCCTCGGGCCACGTCGGCTTCAAGGGCTCCCGTAAGTCCACCCCCTTCGCTGCTCAGATGGCTGCCGAGTCCGCTGCCCGCAAGGCAATGGACCACGGCATGAAGAAGGTTGACGTTTTCGTTAAGGGTCCGGGCTCCGGCCGCGAGACCGCTATCCGTTCCCTGTCCACCGCGGGCCTCGAGGTCGGCACCATCGCCGACGTCACCCCTCAGCCGCACAACGGCTGCCGCCCGCCGAAGCGTCGTCGCGTCTAAAGAGAAGAAAGGATTAGGGATTAACAATGGCTCGTTATACCGGCCCCGCAACCCGTAAGTCCCGTCGCCTCCGCGTCGACCTCGTCGGCGGCGACAACTCCTTCGAGCGTCGCCCCTACCCTCCGGGGCAGGCTGGCCGTGCTCGCATCAAGGAGTCCGAGTACCTGCTGCAGCTGCAGGAGAAGCAGAAGGCGAAGTACACCTACGGCGTACTGGAGAAGCAGTTCCGCCGCTACTACGCAGAGGCCAACCGTCGCCCGGGTAAGACCGGTGACAACTTGGTCATCCTGCTGGAGTCTCGCCTGGATAACGTTGTTTACCGTGCAGGTCTGGCACGCACCCGTCGTCAGGCTCGCCAGCTAGTTTCCCACGGTCACTTCACCGTGAACGGCAAGAAGATCAACGTTCCCTCCTTCAAGGTCTCCCAGTACGACATCATCGACGTGCGTGAAAAGTCCCGTTCGATGCTGTGGTTCGAAGAGGCTCAGGAGAACCTGGTCGATACGATCGTTCCTGCTTGGCTGCAGGTCGTACCGGCAACCCTGCGCATCCTCGTGCACCAGCTGCCCGAGCGCGCTCAGATCGACATTCCGCTGCAGGAACAGCTGATCGTCGAGCTCTACTCGAAGTAAAACTGACGGTCTAATTCGTTAGACTTACTTCGGATAGAACACCAAACGCGGTTTCTACCGTCCGCACCGTCCACCAAACCCGGTGGCGGTTGTCCCCGTAACGGCGTCATATAGCGGTCGCCGAAAAAGGAGAAGCTTAAACATGCTCATCTCGCAGCGCCCCGCGCTCACCGAAGAGTTCATCGATGATTCCCGCTCCCGGTTCGTTATCGAGCCACTGGAGCCGGGCTTTGGCTACACGCTGGGTAACTCCCTGCGCCGGACCCTGCTGTCGTCCATCCCGGGCGCGGCAGTGACCTCCCTGCGCATCGAGGGTGTGCTCCACGAGTTCACCACCATCCCGGGTGTGAAGGAAGATGTTTCCGACATCATCCTGAATATCAAGTCCCTGGTTCTGTCCAGCGACTCCGATGAGCCCGTCGCGATGTACATCCGCAAGGAAGGCCCGGGCGAGGTTACCGGCGCTGACGTTGAGGTTCCGGCTGGCGTTGAGGTCCACAGCAAGGACCTGCACATCGCCACGCTGAACGAGCAGGGCAAGCTGGAGATCGAGATGACCGTCGAGCGTGGCCGTGGCTACGTTCCGGCTGCCCCGGCTTCTTCTGAGATCGGACGTATCCCGGTCGACCAGATTTACTCTCCGGTTCTGAAGGTCAGCTACAAGGTCGAGGCAACCCGTGTGGAACAGCGCACGGACTTCGACAAGCTGATTCTGGACGTGGAGACGAAGAACTCCATCACCGCCCGCGATGCCATGGCATCCGCAGGTAAGACCCTGGTGGAGCTGTTCGGTCTGGCTCAGGAGCTGAACTACGAAGCAGAGGGCATCGAGATCGGCCCGTCGCCGCAGGAAAGCGAGCACATCGCTGCCTACAGCATGCCGATCGAGGACCTGAACTTCTCCGTCCGCTCTTACAACTGCCTGAAGCGTGAAGAGATTCACACCGTCGGCGAGCTGGCTGCCCGCACGGAGTCCGACCTGCTGGACATCCGTAACTTCGGCCAGAAGTCCATCAACGAGGTCAAGGTCAAGCTGGCTGGCTTGGGCCTGGGCCTGAAGGACGCTCCGGAGGGCTTCGATATCACTGATATCGAGGGCTACGACGCAGAGACCGGCGAGTTCATCGACACCGAGGGCGAGGACATCGCGGAATAACCGGTGGTTAACCGCACGCGCTCACTGATTTAAAGATCCACACGAGGAGAACTAATGCCTACCCCAAAGAAGGGCGCCCGCCTGGGCGGTTCTGCTTCCCACCAGAAGAAGATCCTGTCCAACCTCGCTGCTCAGCTGATTGAGCACGGCGCCATCAAGACCACGGACGCTAAGGCTAAGCTGCTGCGCCCCTACGTCGAGAAGATCATCACCAAGGCCAAGCGCGGCACCCTGGCGGATCGCCGCAACGTGCTGAAGCTCATCCCGAACAAGGAAGTTGTTGCTTACCTGTTCAACGAGCTGGCTCCGAAGTTCGAAGGCCGTCCGGGTGGCTACACCCGCATCATCAAGCTGGAGAACCGCAAGGGCGACAACGCTCCGATTTCCCAGATCTCCCTGGTGACGGAGCAGCTGGTTTCCACCGAGGCAGAGCGTGCTAACCGCGTTGCTGCTTCTAAGGCCAAGAAGGCTGAGGCTGAGGCTGAAGAGGCTAAGGCTGAGGAGACCAAGGCTGAGGAGGCTCCGGAGGTTGAGGCTGACACCGCAACCGACGAGGCTGCCAAGGCAGAGGCCGCTGAGGCTGAGGCTGAAGAGGCTAAGGCTGACGAGGCTGCCGAGGACAAGTAAGTCCGGCGCCCCCGCCAAGCTCTCAGGCGGGCCACGGTTACCCATCCGGGTAGCTCGTGGCCCGCCTTTTTGTTTTTGTTTATGGACGCCACCCGCCCCAACCATCACCGATGTCGTTGAGGCGTAACAACTCGCCTGTGCAAGGTCTGTAAAGTCCGCCACTGGGCTGGCATGTGTCGCTGAAACGGAATTTTGTGTCTGCGGTGGTGGGTGAGCGGTGGGGTCGGACTGGCATATGTCGCTAGAACGGAATTTTGTGTCTGCGGTGGCGGGTGAGCGGTGGGGTCGGACTGGCATGTGTCGCTAGAACGGGAATGCGTTATTGGGAACCAATTGCAGTTGCGTAAATCTGCAGGTCAGAGAGTTTTCATCTTCGTCTGTGTCCATTTTCGGATCACAGATTCCCGTTCTAACGACATTTGCCGGATTTTAGGGGCCTGTATTCCCGTTCTAACGACATCTGTGCAGGCATTGAGCAGCGAAGCAGGAAAGCAGGGGAAAGACAGGGCGAAGCAGGGGAAAGACAGGGGGAAGCAGGGGAAGCAGCGAAGCAGGGGAAAGGCAGGGGCAGTAGCCGGCGGCTAGTCCAGCTCTAGCTCCGGTTCCTCGGCCCGGGCCTGCTCGAACACTTCCTTCGCCGCCGACAGGTTAATCAGGCCGATAATCACGCCGACCACGATGTCCGGCCATGCGCTGACCCAGAACATCATCACCACGCCCGCGCCGAGGATCAGCAGGTTGGCCGCCGCATCATTGCGCGCCGCCAGCCAAGCACCCTGCACCAGCGCACTATCCGCCCCGCGCAGTCGCAGCAAAAGGACTGCGCAGACCAGGTTGATTACCAGCGCGCCGATGGCCGTCACGCTCAGAGTCGTCGGTTCCGGCGGATGCCCCGTCCACACCTTCCAGGCCGCCGTGCCGAAGGCGGCGAAAGCTGGAATCAGGATCAACCCCGCCAGGGCGTAGCTGGCCTTTCGCCGACTGGCCACCGACCACCCCAGCGCGGTCAGCACCAGAACGTTGATGAGAGTGTCTTCGAGGAAGTCTGCGGCGTCCGCAAATAGGGCGGCAGAACCAATGACCAGCGCAATAGTCACCTCAACGGCGAAGCCAAGGCCGTTGAGTGCGGCGACCCATGCGACCAGACGTCGCGCGCGGGAGTCGAGGGTGGAGGCGGAGAATTCGTTGTCGTGCACGCAGACTAGACTAAGGCGCGCACGCTGCCTATAGCGAATGCAGCAGCTGAGCAGCAATAGCTAGTCGAGTTTGTCGAATGACCATCCGAAGGAGGCGCCCCGCCCATGCCCGATACACCGCAGGCTAAGCAGGACCCGAGCGACCTGGTGCGCGTCCGTCTGGATGTCGCCTACGACGGCACGGGTTTTCACGGCTGGGCCACGCAATCCGGTGGCCTGCGCACGGTCGCGGGAGTGCTGCAGGAAAAGCTGTCCCTGGTCACCCGTCATCCGATCGAGCTGGTCGTCGCCGGCCGCACCGACGCGGGAGTACACGCCAGCGGCCAGGTCTGCCACGCGGACATCCCTGCGGATGCCTTCGAGCAGCGCTCGCTGACCCGCCCGGAGGACCTGGTGCGTCGCCTATCGCGGATGTTGCCTGTTGACGTGCGGTTGCACGGGGCTAGTGTTGCTCCGCAGGGTTTTGACGCCCGCTTCTCCGCGCTACGCCGGCACTACATCTATCGCGTGACGACTCACCCGGCTGGGCCCGTGCCAGTGCGGGCCCGGGATACGGCAGCGTGGCGCTACCCGATTGATCTGGCGAAGACTCAGGCGGCTTCTGACGCACTGATTGGTTTGAACGACTTCGCGGCGTTCTGCAAGGCCCGCGAGGGTGCCACGACTGTCCGCGAACTGCAGGAATTCCGCTGGGTGGACGTCTCCACGGAGGCAGAACCGCAGACCTACGAGGCGCACGTCACCGCCGATGCTTTCTGCTGGTCGATGGTGCGTTCCCTGGTGGGGGCGGCACTGACAGTCGGATCGGGCAAACGACCGGAGGATTTTACCTCGGAGCTTTTGCAGGAGACGAAGCGCAGCTCCGCGGTGCCGGTCGCGCCCGCGGAAGGGTTGAACCTGGTGCGGGTGGATTACCCGGCCGATGAGGAGCTGGCGGAACGCGCGCGGACGACCCGCGCCAAGCGCTCGCCGGTGGGCAACGGAAGTGAGCCGTCCACCGACCTGTGATGGTGGCGATGCTTAGGCGCTGCGATTCGTGAGCGTTCGCCGCGCGTCTGTTTGGTGGGCGCTTGCGGCGTCGGCGCAGTTTGCCGTCTCGGTACAGCCTGCCGCGCAAGTGCGGCCTGCGGTGCGACTTGTGCCGCGGGCTGTGGGGCGGGTTGAGGGGCGGGCGCAGTGATGGCAAAGAAGTTGAAGTATTCCCGGTGTTCGCCGTGGAGGAGCACCGTTCCCGTTCCGACCGGCGGCACCGCGATGAACACATCCGCGCGCAGGTTCACCGTCGCTAGCGTGGAGCGTTCCAGCGACCGGAGCCTTTCCCTCCCCAGCCGCAGCACATTTTCCGCTGCGCCAAAACCACCAGCGCTGAGGCCACCGCCACCACCGCCACCACCGCCAGCACTTAGGCCACCCGCGCTGGTCGCCGCCCCGCGCGCAGAGGAACGTGGCCCCGGCGAAGCGGGAACCTCCACGAACAGGATCGACGTCTTTGCTCCACCGGTGTTCAACCCGGGCAGACTCGCTGTATCTTCTGTCGGGTTTTCGCCCGCGCCCTCCCACGGATCAGACTGCCTCGCGCCGATGCGGTGCACCGCGAACAGCGCTTCTGGCCAGTTCATCGACCCCTCCAGGGTGCGCAGCTGCGGGGCAGTGCCGAACACTGCGAACGTCGCGCCGGGGATTGGATGTACCAGCATTGATTCGCCGGAATCTGTAAGGCCGATAAACCAACCGGGTGCAGCGGGAACCGTCAGCTGCTCAGCCAGCCCGGTGACCTTGGTTCCCACCGGCGGTGCCTCTGCGGGCAGCGCCCACACCCCGCACCCGCTGGCGGCAAAGGGCATCCGCGCCGCCGCGTGCTCCGGCACGCCTACAAGGGTCGCTTGGGAATCGCCCAACCAGCCGCGGCCGAACGGTGGGGTGGGGGTGGTTGTGGTGGACAGGTTGGCGTCCATAAGAGAAAGCCCCAGACCACCGGCCAACCGGTCGGCAGAAATCCGCCGCGACGACGGCTCGCCCCACAGCTTGTCGTGCACGCACAACAGCCGGAACCAGCGCGTGCCCTGATCCGTCGTAGCGCGGCTGCGGTCGAACGCGAACCAGCCCGCTACGATGCACGCGATAGCCAACAAAGCACACAAAACCCATGGCCATAGAGCCGCAAAATCCATTTGTCCCATCCCCAAAATTGTGAAAAATCCCCCGAATGCGAAGCTTCCCCTCGCGCCAGCAATTCAACCATGGAATACTTGGCAGCGCTAGCGGGGGCTAGACAGCACAAAAACAACAAGGGGGGAGCGCAGTAACCATGCGCACAACGGGGATACAAGTATCTGGATTTAATTTTCTGCTTCGCAGGTTAGAGCTTGCGCTGGTCATTGGGGATCCGCGGATGGCTCACGATCCGCTGCGGAGCCAACGGCGCGCGTTGATTGTCGGCGTGCTGCTGAGTCTGCTGATCGCCGGTGGTGCGGTGATGCTGGGGTTGCTGCGCCCGCAGCCCAGCCTGGACGGCGCGGATCTGGTGGCCGACGAGACCGGCACGCTGCACGTCCGACTGGCCGATACCTACCATCCGGTCACGAATGTTGCCTCGGCACGGCTGATTCTGCAGCAGCCCGTCGAGGTGCAGAAAACCACCGCTGAGCAGCTATCAAAGGTGCCGCTCGGGCAGCCACTGGGGATCGGCCAGGTGCCGGGGCTGGTTAGCGCGCCGGATCGCGAGTGGCTGTACTGCGACCGAACCACTGGCGCGGGCGCTACAGGTAGTGCAAGCGCGGCGGGGACTGCGGGCACGGCGCATACAGCAGGGACTGTCGTGGCTGTCGAACGCATCAAGACCCATCGCCATGCTCTACTGGCTGCCCCTTCGGGTTATTGGCTTATCGACGCCACCACTCGCGCCCGCATAACCCCAGACGCAGCCAGGGCTTTCGGCACCGAGGCGGTTCCGGCCAGCGATGAATTGGCACAGCAGTTCCACCGGCGCCCCGACATTGCCATGCCGACGGGGAAGACGAAGATGCCCGCGCCCTTCGACAAAGCGGGCAGGGTTGTGAAGGCCGGTGACCGGGCGTTTCTGGTGGATCGGGCCGGCGTGGGGGAGGTTAAGGGGGCGCGGCGCTCCTACGCGGAGGCCAGCAGCCCGGAGCCGCCGGTGGAGGTCGCGCTGTCGGAAGTGATGCGCCAGCCGAGCGTGGATGTGCTGTCTGGGATCCCCGAGTTTGATGGCGAGCAGCCCGTATCGTGGGCGCAGCCACCCGTGTTGTGCGCGGGGCCGGAGGGGGTGGCGGAGCCGGTTGGGGCGGCGGGGACGGAATACCCGAGCCCCTTCTACGGGCCGCGTGGAACGTCCGCACTGAAGACGGAACGTGGATACGTGCTGGTCAGCGAGAATGGTGTGCGCTACTCCGTGGGTAGCGAAGCCGAGCTGCACGCCCTGGGCTTTAAGGCCGAACGAAGTGTTCAGTTCGCCCGCATTGCCTCGCTGCCGGACGGAGGTTTGTTGTCCGAGGAGAAAGCCCGGCAGACAACCGTCGCGATGATGCCCAGCGCTAGCACCAGGGACAGCACGACCGGTACAGAATAGTCGGCAGGTTCCTGCCCGTACGGCTGAGTGCTGACGGTCTGCAGGGTGTAGTCGGCGCTCGTCGAATCGCTACCACCTCGCGCCTGGGCGTCGCGCAGGTCTAGCGCCCTATCCACCGCCGCGGCGGGGTTGACCACCAACATCTGTTTGCCCAGACCCGGCCCGCTCGCGCCGGGGGAGGCCGTGGAGGCCAATAGCTCCCGCACCTCGCGCGCCGTCAACTGTGGGGCGACCTGCCAGACCAGCGCCGCCGTCGCGCTGACAACCGGGGTGGCGAAGCTGGTGCCTTCAAAGGGTGTGGGATTTCCGACGATGGTGTGTACCTGCTTGCCGATCACCACGCGCCCTTCGGCTGGCCCGCCCGGCGCGAACAGATCCACCCACTTTGTCGGCGCGTTGTAGTGCGCGGGCACGCGCCCCTGGTCGGCGCGGCCACCTTCGTGCGGAGATTGCGGGCTCACTCGTGGCGCGACTGCGCCCACTGCCAGCACCGGATCCAGACTGGAGGGGAATGTAGGTGCCCCCTCCGGACATTGACCCGTGTTACCGGTCGAGGCCACCACGAGCACCCCGGCTTTCTCCGCACGGCCGATCGCTCCCCGCAGGGCGGCCGTATCTTCGCAGGCCACCATGGATATGTTGATGATCTTCACCCGCGCCTTCAGTGCCCGATCAATCGCGCGGACTAGCTCCTCTACTGTGCCTTCTGCCCGGTCGGGGGCCGAGTTATGCCGGAAAGAATGCACCTTCGCCTCCGGCGCGATCGTTTGCAGCACACTGGTCACCACAGACCCGTGCAGCACGCAAAAATCCCGGTCGCCCACCACGCCCGGCCCGGCAGAGCCCGTATCAATCACAGCCACGTTCACGTCCCGGCCCCGTGACAGGGCGTGAAGAGCTGGGTACGAGGAGGCGTCAATATCCGGCAACGGCAAGGTACCCGCCTGGGCGACAGTGCCTTCCTGGCAGTTCCCGTGCGGCGAGGAATCTTTGACGATCATCAGCCGATCCCCCGAATCGCGTCGAACAACCCCGTGGTGTGCAGTGCCAGGGGGATGGCCAGGCAAAACGCGATGGCCTCCACCATGTCGATCGCGCGCCCCAGCATCGGCGACTGCACCCGCAGCGCAGGCAGACCCACCAGCACCAGGCACAATGCGCCCCAAGGTTCGTGCAATGCCAGCCACAGAATCGTCGTCGCCGACAGCACCGCCAGCGCCACAGAGTGCACCGGCCGGGTGCTTCGCGCGCTCACACCGAGGACCGCCACCATCACCAACAGCACGGCGGTCCAAAGATCCAGCGATTCGCCCCACGGTGCCAGCTGGTAGATACACGCGCCCAGCACTGCCACGATGGCGACCACCAGGCTGGAGTGCACCTCCACCACCTGACCTGCGCGGGTGGTCGTGGGCTCTGTAAACACACCGGTCGCGGGCACTTTCGGTAGCTTGATTCCCGCTAGGCCAATGGCAATCTGCCCGGAGTAAGCCAACGCGAACATCGCCAGCAGCAGCGTAATCCCCGGCCAGAGATTCACCGCCGCAAACACCACCCATGTGACCGTCACGATCCGCGCCGGGCCACTGCGCCACACCAGAAGCGCGGCCACGAAACAGGCGCACAGGACGTTCACGTGCAGCCCCAGCCCGAAGCCCAGAATCGCGGCGAGGTAGCTGAAGTTGCGGTGGTGCAGGGAGGCCGCCGCTGCGGCAAGTGCTGCCACGGCGGTTGCCACGATCGTTGCGGTGTCTGCGGAATTGTTGAGGGTAAGGACGCCCCCAGCTCCAACCAATTGATTGTCCAAAGGATGCCACGCTGGCGCTGCTTGCAGGCTAAACAGCGAAACGATGGCTGCGGCAATCCAGGCCGCGGGGCTGGTGGGGATCGGGCCGGACAGTTCCTCTACGGCCTCGGCGGGCGGGGCGGGAACTGTGGCGACCTGCAAAGTTAGTGACTCGCCGGGGCGGACCCCGGCCTCCGCCAACGTGTGCTGTGGCGCGACGTGACCGACGGCGCGGTGCAAAACCCAGTGTTCCCCCGGTTCAGCGTCGACAAGGTGCGGGATGAGCTCCGCCACCGGCACGTGGTCGGCGATCGCAGCGTTGATGGTGGTGCCTTTAGCGGGCACGGAAATGCGTAGGGCAAGCACTTTATTCCCCCTGGTAAAAAGCGTGTAAAGAGTGTTGGGCGCGGCCCTTTGCCGCTGTTGGTCGGCGAGCATCCCCCCTTGGATCCTCGCCAGTGTGGCTTACACGGCACAGATAGTAGCCGAGGCACAGAGATTGCGCTTGCCCTGCGGTGGATCCGGGGAAGGTTTAGAATCTGAAACCACATCCAGGGGGTTGGATGGGGATAACACGGGATAACACCGGATAACACGGGATGTCCCTGGGGACTAGAAGGAAATTGGGGGATTTCTCCATCATGCAGACACAGGCGCCACCGACGCTGCCTAAAGACAAACAGCCTTTCATCAGGTTGCTCATGCCCGCCGTGATGTTGATCGCGGTGGTGGGAATGATCGCCGCCATGGTGCTGTCCGGGTCTGGGCGTAACCCCATCAGCTTCATCTTTCCGCTGATGATGCTGGGAAGTATGGCGATGATGTTCCAGCCAGGGGCCAACATCGATGAGACTCGGCGCTCCTTTCACCGCCATATCGACGCGCTGAAGGACAGCGTGCAGCGCAGCCACGACGAACAACTGCAGACCATGCTGGCGGCCCACCCGCACCCGCAATCGCTGTGGACGCATGTGCATACGGGAACCGACGTCACCGCCAAGCCGGGAGTGGTGCGTATCGGTACCGCAGTGCAAACCCCGGACGACCCGCTGGAGGTGCCGGTCAACGCGCCGCCAGAGGACCTAGAACCAGTCAGCGCCATGAGCCTGCGCGAGGTGGCCCTGCGCTACGCAACTATCGAAGCCCCAGTGTCGGTGGATCTAGCTAGTTTCCACTGCATCGTGCTACTCGGCGATGGTGCGCCTGGCCTAGCCCGTGCGATGCAGGCGCAACTGGCAATGCAGGATCCGGACATCATCGGAATCACCGGCCCCTTCGAGCAGTGGTTACCGCATGACGGGCCCCGCAAGGTCCACTTTTGTACTGGCGATAGCCCGGTGATCGCCGGGGCGGTGGTCACGGAACCAAGTGATGAGTGGGTGGAAAACGCCAAAGGGAATGGCCTGTTATTGCAGGTGGACGATGCCGATGGCGGGTGCTTGCTGAGCGCTTGGACCGTTGACGGCTGGGTGCCTTTCGGGGTGGCCGATCAGCTCAGTGAGGTAGAGCTGGCGCAGATCTGCCGCGCCCGGTCCACCGTGAAATCCAGCACGTCGCTGTTGGAACTGCCGGGTGGGGACTTGCGTGCGCCGATCGGGTTTTCCGGTGCGCCGGTGTATCTGGACATCAAAGAATCAGCCCTAGGAGGAATTGGCCCGCACGGCCTTTGTGTGGGCGCCACAGGCAGCGGCAAGTCGGAGTTGTTAAAGAGCGTGGTGATTAGCTTCGCCCACCAGCACAGCCCGGAGGAGCTGAACTTCGTGCTCGTGGACTTCAAGGGCGGCGCCAGCTTCCTGGGAATGGATCGTTTGCCCCACACGTCCGCGCTGATCACCAACCTGGCTGAGGAGGCGGGGCTGGTCGACCGAATGCAGGATAGTTTGCTGGGGGAGATGCATCGGCGTCAAGAAAAGCTACGCGCCGCAGGCTTGACCACGGCGGCCGAATACAATCGCGCCTACCCCGGACAGATGCCCGCGCTTTTTATCGTGGTCGACGAGTTCTCCGAGTTGCTGCACGCCCGACCCGAGTTCGCCGAGGTATTTGCCGCGATCGGTCGGCTGGGGCGAAGCCTGCGGATGCACCTGCTGCTGGCCACGCAGCGGCTGGAGGAGGGGCGACTGCGTGGCCTGGAATCGCACCTAAGCTACCGCATTGCGCTGCGCACGTTCTCCGCCTCCGAATCCCGCGCACTGATCGGCACTACCGAGGCCTACGACCTGCCCACCACACCCGGCGCAGCGATCCTTTCCGCGGGCGACAAGGTGCGCTTCCACTCGGCCTATGTCTCTGGGCCGGAATTGCCTCGCGACCAGCGTCTAGTGCGCGAGCTAGGAGCCACAGTGGAAGCAGAAACTACTACCATGCAGATGGTCATCGACCGGCTGGAGGGGCCGAACAAGAACCCGGTGTGGCTGCCACCTCTGCCAGAAGACCTGCCTGCTAGCGACATCATGGAATCCCGCGCGCCGGGCGTGGCCCGCATCGGTTTGGAGGATCTGCCGTTCGAGGGGCTGCAGGTGCCGTTGGATATTGACCTGCGGCGCAAGCACTGGGCGATCGTCGGCCAGCCACGGACAGGTAAGACAACGGCGGTGCGCAGTCTGGTGCTGGGGTGGGTCTTAAGCTCCCCGGGGTGGCCGGTGTACATTTTCGACCCGGGCGGCGGCCTGCGGGATCTCGCACGCTTGCCGCAGGTCGCGGCGGTTGTGGGGCCGGACGGCCTGGCTCGGCTGTTCGACGAGATGGAACAGACGGAGGGGCAGCGCCTGCTGATTATCGATGGCCTGGACCAGGTGGGCGCGGTCAACGGGGGCACAGGCGAAGAGGAACAACGACTCATTCGCCTGGCCACCACCGGCCTGGAGCGCGGTCTGCACGTGGTGGTCACAGCCCTGCGGTGGAACTTCCGCCCTTCGCTACGGGACGTGCTGACTGGACAGCTGGAACTGCGGATGACCCCGCTGGATGCCCACTTCCGCGATGCCCAGAAGTCCCTGCCTGACGTGCCGGGCAGGGGCGTGTCAGCCCGCGGTAAGCATGTGCAGTTTGCTAACTCCAACGCACAGGACATCGAGCACGTGCGCATGGAAAGCGTGAAACGCGGCGAGCCTGAGCTATCCATGCGGGTGCTGCCGGAGCGCATCGGGTGGGAAGAGTTGGCCGATCCGCAGGCCTTCGCCATCGGCGGGCCACGCCTGGATCCGGTGCGCTGGGATCACGCCACGTTCCCGCACCTGGTGGCGATTGGCCAGGCCGGTAGCGGTGTGACCACGGCGTTGCGTGCGGTGATGCAATCCGTAGCCGAAAGCCAGAGCCACAGCGGTGAGCCCCCGGAGTTTCTGGTCACGGATACGCGCCGGGGCCTTCTGGGAGTGGCGGGTTACCGCGTCCCGGAGGACTTCCGTGCTGACCTGGCGGGTTGGGTCGATACGCTGCGGGCACGCATTCCGGGCAGTGACGTGGCACCCCAGCAGTTGCGCGAGAAAAGCTGGTGGTCCGGGCCGGAACTCTTCGTCATTGTCGACGATGCGGATGCTGATCCGGGGCTCGACCAGCTGGTTCCTTTGCTGCCCTACGCTGCGGATATCGGCTTACATGTGGTGCTTGGTCGCCGGTCGGGGCAGTTTGCCCGCGCTGCGTATCAACCGCTGATGCAGGCCTTGCGCGACCAGAGCGCCTGGTTGCTGTTTTCTGCGCCGCGTGAGGATGGGCCGATTGCCGGGGTTCGTTTAGTACGACGCCCACAGGGGCGCGCCGCCTACGTTCACAAGGAAACCTGGGACGTGCATGTGGCGGAGATTGCTGATGAAGGCTGACGTGGACGAGTGCCTGTCCGCGAGAAAACTAATTGGGGGAAGAGTATGAGGATGGATCAGAGGCTGGGTGATTCCCGGGGGCTGTTGGCGGAATCGCTGTCCTTGCAAGAATCGGGTGTGTTGGTCAGTGGGATGACCGTCACGGACCTTTCCACAGGGTTCGTGGTGGCCGGAGATGCGCAGACACAGCATCCCGAGTACCTGCTGTACAGCACGACATCGGGCTCCGAAGGGGTGCCGGATGTCGAGTTTCAGCGGTCGGGTTTGAGCCTGGGGCGGCTGTCGGAACTCTTTGAACTGGTAAGCGAAGTGTTGGAGCAGCGCAAAGACTATCCGGACGTGGTGGCGGTGAATCCGCCGGAGCCACGCGTGTATTTCCCCTGGGGAATAGGGCTCCGGGCAGTCGACGTGCTGGTGACGGGATCCTTCGCCGTGGAGGTGGTGCGCTACCTGCGAATCATGGGTATCCGGGCGCGCTTGGTGGATAACGAAACGGTGCTGCGTGTGGCCAGTGAGTTGGCGGTAGCGGAGCAGCAATTGGAACACCTGGGTCTAGCACGGACTTCGGAAGCGGTGTTACCGGCGGAGCCAGCGGAAGAATCCGATGCAGAGGCGGATGCCCGAACACTCGAGGAGCGGGATGTGCGAGGGGAACGAGAGGAACGAGATGAATGGGATGAGGAGGATAAGGAGAGCCGGAGGCTTGCGATCGCCTTGGCAGCTTTGGCGCTGTTCATCGTCGGCGGCGTGATTGCGACGTTTACTGTCTTTGACTCACAGCCGACTGAAGGAACAACGCAGGAGCCTGATCTAGCCGCAGCCCCCGATGAGGCTGTGCAGAGTGGGGAAGTGCAGAACTCCGATGTGCAGAGCCCCGATGTACAGAGCCCTGATGTACAGAGCCCTGATGTACAAGACGGGGAGGTGACGACGAGGGAACCGTTCCCCGAGCCTCGCAAGAACGGTGCCACCGTGGCAGAGCACAGCGCGCGACGTGCGGATATCCCAATCAGTGTAAACGTAGATGGCTGGCACCTTGGGGGTGCGACGAGGTCGCGGGAAGAGTACGTCGGTGACGATGACGGAATGCGCGTGCTGGTGGCGGCGAAGCAAACCCCGCTGAAGACTCAAAACGAGCTGGACGCAGCTCTGTTGAACGCGCTGAATGACGTGGGGCGGGTAGAGGCGAATGGAGTGACCGTCGTATCGACCCAGCCGGTTAGCTACGAGGAGACCTATGCGAACTCGACCACGTTGTGGCACGTGAGGCTCGTTGACGGCCACCAGATTTCGGTGGGCTGCCAGTACCGGCAGTGGAATAAGCAAAGGGAAAAGGTGTGCCAGGAGTTCGTGAACACCGCCCGGCCGGAAAAGGTGGAGGGCGGCCCGCCTGAAGTGTAGCGATCGCAACCGTTGGCGCCGATCACAAAGAAATTCACCAGAAGCAGTGAACCTTTAAGTGGGCCGGTGAGTATAACTCTTTTGATGGCGCCATCAACAGGGGATACCCGGCGACATAGAAGACATGGAAGGCACGCATCAGTGCTTGCATGTAACAGTTTTGCATTCAGATACTTTGAGGGGGAGTTAGAGCATGAGCTTTAAAACAGATGTCAGCACGATGAACCAGGCGGCGTCGAACGTCGACCGTGTGAAGAACGAGGTGCAGGGGGAGCTGTCTCGACTACGTGGGGTAGTGGAAGAGGTTTCTGGTAGCTGGAAGGGTCAGGCACAGGCTTCGTTCCACTCGCTTATGCAGCGGTGGGATGACAATGCGCGAAAGCTGAATGAAGCGCTGCAGAGCATTGCGGACAACATTCGCGCTAACGCCGGTGACTTCGATAGCACCGACGCAGACAATGCTTCGACGTTCAACGTCTAGGAACAAGAGAAGGCCAAGAAGAGAAGAAGGGGATAGAAGATGATTCAGTACAACTTTGCACAGATCAGTAATGCCGCGGACGATATTAACCGTGGCAATTCCACGATCAATGGTCTGCTCGGCGATCTGAAGCGAGACCTGCAGCCCATGGTGAATGAATGGGAAGGCGCTGCTTCCGACAGCTACCAGGCTGCGCAGAAAAAGTGGGACGATTCCGCGCAGGAGATCAACGATGTGCTGGGACAGATCTCCCGCACGGTTCGCCAGGCGAATGATCGTATGAACGAAATCAACACCAACGCTGCAAACAGCTGGGCCTAAACACTTGTAAGAGCTTCGGTTCGCTGTTCTTCTTCGTCAGAGCTTTCAGCCCTCCCCGAGCAGTTTCGGGGAGAGCTGAACGCTTTCTTTTCTGACGCGGTCACGCGTGGGTAGCGACAGTGAAGCCGGGTTGATCGGAAACGTAATGGAATCTTAACCCTGGGGATTGAGCTGGCGGTTCGTTGATGAAATCTGCTTCAGCAGGTCGTTTGCGCCGATGTTGGTTGAAAAGTCAATAAATCCATACGTAGCGTCGTCGATGTACGGGAAACAGAAAGACAATCAGCGATCACCACGCTGAAGTCACACCACTATGTAACTCCCAAATGTTGGTACTCACCAAGCAAAACCTAACCCGTATTGCGTACCGACTTGGCGAAAGGATTTATTAGCTAATGAGCAACGACATCAAGGATCTGTTCAAGGCAACCGCTTACGACAACGCCGGCGACAAGCTGGGCAGCGTGAAGGAAATCTTCGTTGATGACCAGTCCGGCCAGCCGACTTTCGTTGAGGTCAACCACGGCCTGTTCGGCATGAACTCCAGCCTGGTTCCGATGCGCGGCCACAAGTTCGACGGCGAGAACCTGAACCTGGCCTTCGCAAAGGATCGTGTGAAGGACGCGCCGGACTTCGACGCTGACCAGGCGCTGACCCCGGAGCAGCAGAACGAGATCTACCGCCACTACGGGCTGGACAATGTCGAAGACACCACCCGCTACGGCGACACCGCTGGTCAGCAGGGCACCGGCGAAGAGCGCAGCACCCTGGAGCGCCACGAGGCTGCCGGTGGTAGCGCCGCAGATGGTGTTGGCGCTGCTGGCGCTGGTGTTGCAGGTGCTGGCGCTGCTGGCGCTGGTGTTGCAGGAGCTAACTCCGGCGCTAGCGAGCGCGACGCTGCACAGACCGGCGATGCTGCTAACACCGCCGCTAACCGCGAGGCTGCCGTAAACAACGAAGGCGAGATCATCCGCTCCGAGGAGCGTTTGAACGTTCAGAAGGATAAGGTCCAGACCGGCGAGGCTCGCCTGCGTAAGTACGTCGTCACCGACACTGAGACCGTCGAGGTTCCGGTCACCCGCGAAGAGGTTCGCGTCGAGCGCACCCCGATCTCCGCAGACGAGGCTGCCAACTACAAGGGCTCCATCGACGAGGGCGGCCAGGAAGCATCCGTGACTCTGAGCGAAGAGCGTGTCTCTGTCAACAAGGAAACCGTGCCGGTGGAGAAGGTATCCCTGAACAAGGAGCAGATCACCGAGACCGAGCGCCACACTGAGGAGCTCCGTAAGGAGCAGATCGACACCGACGTAGACGGCGGCGTCAACTCCTAAAAAACCTCAACTCCCGACAACCGCACGATCCCCGGCTCCGCACCTTCCCATCGAGGAAGGGGAGACGGGGATTTTTGGTGTTCGAGCCGGACTGTAGTAAATTCCCAAGGGTTGTGTGCATGCCGCTCGAAAGGTTTCGAGTTCATGCATTTCTGCGGGTCACAACCGGCCGCCGCAGAAGCGCTCAAGTATTCAGCTTTAAGTGCTCATCTGGCTGGCAGTTCCAAGATCAAGACTTTTAGGAGTCCACTGTGACTACTTTCCACCCGAAGAGCGGTGACATTACCCGTAAGTGGTACGTCATCGACGCCACCGATGTGGTGCTGGGTCGTCTTGCTGTTACCGCAGCTGACCTGCTGCGCGGCAAGAAGAAGCCTTACTACGCACCCAACGTTGACTGCGGCGACAACGTCATCATCATCAACGCCGACAAGGTTCACGTTTCCTCCAACAAGCGCGAGCGCGAGATGCGCTACCGTCACTCCGGCTACCCGGGTGGTCTGAAGACCATGTCCCTGGGTCGTTCCCTGGAGCTGCACCCGGAGCGCGTTATCGAGGAGGCAGTGAAGGGCATGATGCCGCACAACAAGCTGTCCCGCGCGTCCATCAAGAAGCTCCGCGTCTTCGCTGGCCCGGAGCACACTTTCGAGGCCCAGAAGCCTGAGACCTACGAGATCAAGCAGGTGGCACAGTAATGACCGAGTACAACGAGAACGTAACCGACGAGCAGAACGTTGCCGTCGAGGACAACTACGAGGGCGAGTACACCGCTGCCGACGCAGTGAACGAAGAGTTCGTTGCCACCATCGGTGACTCCGTCGCTTCCGAAGACGACGCTGAGCAGGTTGCTGCTGAGCCGGTTCTGTACGAAGGCCCCATCCAGACCGTTGGTCGTCGTAAGGAAGCTGTCGTCCGCGTCCGCATGGTTCCGGGCTCTGGCGAGTTCGTTTGCAACGGCCGCACCCTGGAGGACTACTTCCCGAACAAGCTGCACCAGCAGCTGATCAAGGCTCCGCTGGTTCTGCTGGACCGCGAGAACCAGTTCGACATCCACGCAAACCTGAACGGTGGCGGCCCCTCCGGTCAGGCTGGTGCTTTCCGCCTGGCTATCGCCCGTGCACTGAACAAGTACAACCCGGCAGAGCGCACTGAGCTGAAGCGCGCTGGCTTCCTGACCCGCGACGCTCGTGCAGTGGAGCGCAAGAAGGCCGGTCTGCACAAGGCACGTCGTGCCCCGCAGTACTCCAAGCGTTAAACCGCCTCCTTCCTTTTTTGGTGGCGACGCCCCCCCCTCATCCCAGCCGTACAACATGTCGGCTGGGGCGAGGGGGTTTCCCTTTTGTCGCGCTTTCTATCCTTTTCTTCAGGCCTCTTTTTCTAAGCCCGGGAGTGGCAGGCATAGTGTCAGGGGGTTGACCGGGTAACATTTCGCCCCATGGGTAAATTGTTCGGAACTGATGGTGTGCGCGGCCTGGCGAACAAGAAGCTGACTGCGCCGTTGGCGATGAAGCTGGGTGCCGCCGCCGCGCGCGTGTTGGTATCCAAGGAGGAAGTGGGCGGGCGCCGCCCCACCGCCGTGGTCGGCCGCGATCCGCGCGTATCGGGGGAGATGCTGATGGCTGCGCTGTCGGCAGGCATGGCCTCGCAGGGCGTGGATGTGCTGGACGTCGGCGTGATCCCGACCCCGGCCGTAGCCTTCCTCACCGATGATTTCGGTGCCGACATGGGCGTGATGATCTCCGCCTCCCACAACCCAATGCCAGATAACGGCATTAAGTTCTTTGCGGCTGGTGGGCGCAAGCTGCAGGATGATGTGGAAGACGCCATCGAGGCCACGATGCTGGAGCTGCCCGAATCCGGACCAACTGGTGCCGCAATCGGACGCATCCTCGACGAGTCCCACGATGCGCTGGAACGCTACCTGGTGCACGTAGGCACGGCCATTAATCACCCACTGGATGGCATCCGCGTAGTGGTGGATTGTGCCAATGGAGCGGCATCGACCGCTGCCCCGGAAGCGTATCGCCAGGCCGGAGCAGACGTCGTGGCTATTCACAGCCGCCCGAATAGCTTCAACATCAACGATGGTGTGGGCTCTACCCACATTGACGTGCTGCAGAAGGCCGTCCTGGAGCACCAGGCGGACCTGGGGCTGGCACACGATGGCGATGCGGACCGTTGCCTGGCCGTCGATTCCGAGGGCAACGTGGTGGATGGCGACCAGATCATGGCCATCATTGCGCTGGCGATGAAGGAAAACGGAGAGCTTAAGCAGAACACCCTCGTGGCCACCGTGATGTCCAACCTAGGACTGAAGCTGGCCATGCGGGCAAACGGAATCAAGGTCCTGGAAACCCAGGTCGGCGACCGCTACGTGCTGGCCGAGCTGTTGGCCTCTGATCTTTCGCTGGGCGGCGAGCAATCGGGGCACGTCATTATTTCTGAGCACGCAACCACCGGCGACGGCACCCTGACCGGACTGACCTTGATGGCGCGCATGGCGCAGACGGGCAAGCCTCTGTCTGAGCTGGCGAAGATAATGACGGTGCTGCCGCAGACGCTGATCAACGTGCCGGTGGCGGATAAGTCCGTCATCGCCGACGACGAGCGGGTGGTGGAGGCCATCGCGAAGGCGGAGGAGGATCTGGGCGATGCCGGCCGTGTGCTGCTGCGCCCCTCTGGCACTGAAGAGCTGTTTCGTGTGATGGTGGAAGCTGCTGATCCTGGGACGGCGCGTCGTATCGCCGGCAAGCTAGCGGCTGTTGTGGCGGAGGTTTAAGCCTGCCCACGATGTTGGGAATCTTCCGTGAACCTTTTGTGCTTCCGCACGGTCTAACTGTGCGGAAGGATCAAAGGGGGAATAAAAGGTCGTGGAAGAGTTACAAGTGGATCCGCTGGTCGCTGCGGACAGAGCAGCGAAGGTGCGGGGCGAACAGGAAAGCTGGGTATCCCATCTGGGTGGAAACCGCCCTCAAGTTTCTGCCGCTATTTTTGGCGCGGGGCTGCAAGAAAAGGCTCAAGAATTTCTTTCCCTTGTGGATCAGGGGCATTCGGTGCGCATCAGCCATGCCGAGCGCATGGTCAAAGCGGGGGAAGATCTTGTCGGGTTAGCTGGCCGCGTGGGGGACGCGGATCAGGATAACTCCACACGCTTGGGTGAAGGGAGCGTGTGGGCATGACGGCTTCGTTGGATATACGTCTGAACGCTGCGCTTGATGTGATGGCCCGCTTCGGTGCACCGGTGGAGGAGGCGAAAGCTGCGGCGTCATTTACCAATGGCATGAATCCCGAAGCGATCAGAGTGTCGCTAGGGCCGGCGAGCAACAGCAAGCGACAAGCGCCGGGAGGCGAAGCGGAGAAAGACGCGAAAGATAGCTTCCGTGGCTTGGGGGATGGTCGGCCGGGGAAGGCGACTGAGAAGGCGGGGAAGGAGCAGCGGGATCACGAGCGATGCGTCCAGGATCGTTGCGTGGCGGTGCGAAATACTGCCGATGTGATGGGGGAATCCTCGGAGACCGCGGTGAGCTCTATCGAGGGGATCGCCGAAAAGCTAGAGCTTTTTGCGTTTCTGGGGGTCGGCCTGGTTGGCGGTGGAAAGCCGCTGTTGGAAGTGCTGGCGAAGCTTGCGGGAAAGTTGTCGAAGAACATCCTGCACAGTCGTAACAACTGTCTGAATAAAACCATGGACACGTTGATTAAGGATGCAAAGCCCGCCGCCGAACCCGGCAATTCCAAGAAGCCTGTCTGCGAGGATCCGCGCCCTGCGGAAACGAAGTGTCCCGAGCAAGCTAAGGAACCTCCGCGGTGCGAGCAGCCAGTACAGCCCGCAGAGAAGCCCGCGGTTACCCCGGCGGAAAAGCCTGCAGAGCCACCTGCGGTAAAGGCTCCGGCGCCGGTGCAAGCGGAAGAGCCACAGACGGTCACTCGTCCGGCGATGGCCCAGACACCTGTGCCAGCGCCACCTCCACTAGCAGGCTGCCTACAGATCAACATGCAAGGTGCGATGAGGCTGTGGGGCGACTTTGTCCATTGCGTGACGGAGCTTCTCACCCCGCCAGTTGAGGAATGTCCGGTGCCGCAGTCGGATCCTGCATCGCAACCAGATCCAACGCCGCAACCAGACCCGAAACCGGAACCAGAACCCAAGCCGGAACCGGAACCAGCTCCCGAGCCGAAGCCCGCGCCGGAACCAGACCCGAAACCTGAACAAGTCGTGCAGAAGGACGAATGCGAGGAAGCCCAGCATAAGCCTGCACCCGCACACGTCTGCGAGGAAAAGCCCGCCCCTGAGCCGAAGCCTGAACAGGCAGAGGCAAAGCCGGAGCCGGCACCTAAGCCGGAGCCAGCTCCAGCGCCGCAACCGGATCCACAGCCGGAGCCTCCGCGCTGCGAGCCCCCAGTCCCAGAGCAGAAGACGGAACCCAAACCAGCCCCAGAGCCCACTGCGCCTGCCGCGCCATCACAGCAGTGGAAGCCTGATATCTGGGTTGCGGCAGCGGGCTCTGCCTCGATTGAAATGGAAGGCGCCTCTGTGGAACTGGCAGGAGCTGCGGCGGTGGGCGTCGGAATAGAAAGGAGCGGTGAGTGGTGAACCGACAGGAGGAACTAGCGACGCGCTACCAGCGCATCGTCGATGAGTATATGGCAGAAGTAGAAGAATCGGTGCGGGAGTTCGAAGAAACCCTGAAGGAATGCACCCGGCAGCTTGAGGAAGCGAAGGAGGCGCGGCGGGGAGCGAAGGCAGACCAGGTTGGGGAACCCCGCCAGGTGGGCAAGCACGGCGCCCAAGGAATGCGCGGAAGGATCTTCGACTAGTCACATCCGGAGCCCCGGGTAGATCAACCCATCAACCCGGAGGAGACCAACCTAGAAGATTTCGCTCAGGCGCTCTTCCAGATCCACGTTCTCGGGCAGGTTCTTGTACAGCTCGTGCTGGGTGGCAGTGCGGGTCTTCTTCAGCTCCGCATGGCTATCGCGGAAGGACTTGTATTTGCCCTTATCCTCCGCCAGAACAAAGCCCGTCAGCAGGCCACGGACCAGCTCCTGCTGGCTGAACTGCGGCAGGCCAGAGCCCAAGGCAAAGTTGCGGCCGTAGTTTTCGCTAAAGCTGGTGGAAGAAGCGCTCAGCAGTTCGCGGTAGACCACGTCACCGCCCCAGTTGGCGGCCATACGCTTCGCGTTGCCCCTCGGGGTTTCGCCCAAACGGCCAGCCTCCAGGACCAGGCCAGGGGCCTTTACGTACTTTGCGGCTTCCGTTGCATCCGGGGAAGTATCCGCAGGGTACACAGCCATAACGCCGGCAATGGTGGGTTCGGTTTCGTAGCCCTTCAGCTCGCTGCGGTGACTACGCCCCGTCGCAGCCAGCACGGCAGCCGAGGCACCCATGCCATGACCAGCGAGGTACAGATTGTTTGGCTGCACCGTGACGTTGCCGTTGCCGAGGCGCACACCGGCCAGGATCTGCAGTGCGGTCTCCAGGTCGGCGGCGAAGCCACGGTGGTTGGCCGCCAGGCCGGTCTCCGTATCCGGCGCGGCTACGGCGAAGCCCCAACTAGCCAGGTGGCGCAAAGTTGCGTGGTAGCTGTGTACCCCAACACGCCAGTCGTGACCGAAGGCGATGCCCGGAATCCCCTTGCCCTCGGCGGGGGTGTACACACGCCCCGGAATTCCGGCGAAGTTCAGGTCACCGACCATCACGCGGTGTGGGCCGCGCTTGCCCAAGCGAGTAATTAGGTTATTAATCTTATCTGCCACAGCCCCACAGCTTACCGAAATCAAGTGGCCATTGTGTATCGTCAGAGGCATGTGTGCAATTGTTGGCTACGTAGGTAACTCCGAGGCTCTCCAAATCGGGTTGGACGCGCTGGAGCGAATGGAATATCGCGGATACGATTCCGCAGGCATCGCAGTTGTCGAGCAGGACTCCCTGCACATCGAAAAGAAGGAAGGCAAACTGCAAAACCTCATCGACCGTATCGATGAGGTAGGTCGCGATGACTTCCACGGCACCGCCTGCATCGGCCATACCCGCTGGGCAACCCACGGTCGGCCTAATGACGTCAACGCGCACCCGCACCGTTCCTTCGACGGCAAAGTCGCCATCGTCCACAACGGCATCATCGAAAACTTCTCCACCTTGCGTGCAGAAATCGAAGCCGCTGGCATCGAATTGGAATCCGAAACCGACTCCGAAGTCGCCGCACACCTGCTGGCGCTTGCCTACAACGAGGGCGAGACCGCAGGCGACTTCCAAGCCTCCGCGCTGAAGGTTCTATCCCGACTCGACGGTGCTTTCACCGTACTGTTCGTTCACGACGATCACCCGGGCACCATCGTCGCCGGTCGTCGTTCCACCCCGCTGATCGTCGGCGTGGGCGAGGGCGAGATGTTCCTGGGTTCCGACGTTGCAGCCTTTATCGACCGCACGAAGAACGCCGTAGAGCTGGGGCAGGATAACGCGGTGGTTATCACCCCCGATTCCTACGACATCTACGACTTCGACGGCAACCCGGTAGAAGGCAAGCCCTTCACCATCGATTGGGACCTGGATGCTGCACAGAAGGACGGCTTTGATTCCTTCATGATGAAGGAAATCCACGAGCAGCCCGCTGCCGTCCGCGACACCCTGGCCGGTCACTTCGACGGCCGCCGAATCGTGCTGGACGAGCAGCGCCTGTCCGATGAGGATCTGCGTGGCGTAGAAAAGGTCTTCGTTGTCGCCTGTGGCTCGGCCTACCACTCTGGCCTGCTGGCTAAGTACGCCATCGAGCACTGGGTTCGCCTTCCCGTAGAGATCGAGGTCGCCAGCGAGTTCCGCTACCGCGACCCAGTTCTGGACCAACGCACCCTCGTCGTTGCTGTCTCCCAGTCCGGCGAGACCGCCGACACGCTGGAGGCGGTGCGTCACGCGAAGATGCAGGGCGCCCGCGTGCTGGCTGTCTGCAACACCAACGGTTCGCAGATCCCACGCGAATCCGATGCCGTGCTGTACACCCACGCCGGCCCGGAGATCGGTGTGGCTTCCACGAAGGCTTTCCTGGCGCAGGTTGCGGCGAACTACCTGGTCGGCTTGGCTTTGGCTCAGGCGCGCGGCACGAAGTACGCCGACGAAATCGCGGAGATTTACTACGCGCTGGAGGCTATCCCCGAGAAGATCGAGAAGACCCTCGAGCTGCGCGACCAGATCCTGGAGCTGTCGAAGGAACTCGGCCCGGTGAAGACCATGCTGTTCCTGGGCCGCCACGTCGGCTTCCCTGTCGCCCTCGAGGGCGCGCTGAAGCTGAAGGAGCTGGCCTACATCCACGCCGAGGGCTTCGCCGCCGGTGAGCTCAAGCACGGCCCGATCGCCCTGATCGAGGACGATTTGCCCGTCGTCGTGGTCGTTCCCAGCCCGAATGGCCGTCCGGTGCTGCACTCCAAGATCGTTTCTAACATTCAGGAGATCCGCGCCCGCGGTGCGAAGACCATCGTTATCGCCGAGGAAGGCGACGAGGCCGTGCGCCCCTTCGCCAACTGGCTGCTGGAGATCCCGGGTACTACGTCGCTGATGCAGCCGCTGCTGTCCACGGTGCCGCTGCAGTTCCTGGCCGCCGACATCGCCCGCGAGTGCGGCAACCAGGACATCGACAAGCCGCGTAACCTCGCCAAGTCCGTCACTGTCGAGTAGCTGCGGGTTCTTTCTTAGTGACGCCCCCTGCCGTGCCCTTTTCCTAGGATTCCAGGAGGGGTGGCTAAGGTTATGAACATGTCGGATCGTCACCTTGCGGAATTAGTCGTTGACCTGGATGCCATTGCGCACAATGTGCGCGTGTTCCAGGAGGCTGCGGCGCCCGCCGGGGTGATGGCAGTAGTGAAGGCCGATGCCTACAACCACGGGGTAGATGTGGTTGCTCCCGCCATGTTGGACGCAGGCGTGGAACAGCTCGGCGTGGCCACGCTAGGGGAGGCATTGCACCTGCGCGGGATCCTCAAAGACTTGGGGGAGCGCTATCATTCCACCCCGATCACCGCGTGGATGTGGATGCCGGGCGATGAGTTGGCGGACGTCTTTGCTGCAGGAATTACCGTTGGCGTGCCCTCACTGGCACACGCGAAATCTCTGGTGGAGCAGGCCGAGCGGGCGCTACGGGAAACGCAGGTCAGTGCTCCCGTGCGCGCCTCCCTCATGGTGGATACAGGCCTTTCCCGTTCCGGGGTAAGCCCTGCCGAGTGGCAGCAGACCGTGGAGCTGCTGGCGGCCCACACAGATTGCGTGGACATCACCGGCGTGATGAGCCACATGGCCAGCGCTGACGAGCCTCAGTCGGAAGCAAACGATCTGCAGGCCACTCGCTTCGCGCAGGCCATCGAGTTCTGCCGCAACCACGGTCTGCCGGTGCCCTGCAATCACATTGCAAACACACCGGCAACGCTCAACCGCCCTGATTTGGCTTATGAGTTGGTACGACCGGGCGTCGGACTATACGGCATCGACCCGGCAGGCGCGGGCGTAGAGCTACGACCGGCTATGACGCTGCGCGCTCGCGTGATAACGACTCGCGTGGTGCCCAAGGGGGAGGGCGTGAGCTACAGCCACACGTGGCGGGCGCAACGCGATACCCGCACTGCCGTGGTGGCGCTGGGTTATGCCGATGGGCTGCCCCGCAGCGTCTCCGGCAAGATGCAGGTGACGATCAACGGGAAGGCTTATCCGCAGATCGGACGGGTCTGTATGGATCAGATCGTCGTGGAGCTGGGGCCGGCGGACGGCGCAGAGGCGGAGACCAGTGCCGTTCAGCCAGGCGACTGGGCGGTGATCTTCGGCGAAGGCGGAACAAGCATCGACGAATTCGCGGAGCTGGCCGGAACGATCAGCTACGAGGTGCTGACGATGCCACGCGGCCCACGGATCGCACGGGTGTTCCGCGGAGGGAGCCCCGACTTCTCCGGCGATGGTTCCCGCACCGTGGCGACCGCCGATGACATGCGGCACCTGGGCGAACAGCTGGGGGCGCAGCTAGAGGCAGGAACCGTCGTGGTGCTGTCCGGTCCGCTGGGCGCGGGCAAGACGACTCTGACCCAGGGGTTGGCGGCCGGTCTGGGGGTGAAGGGGCGCGTGCAATCGCCGACGTTCACCATCGTGCGGACCCACCGCGCCGGGCAGCGTGGGGTCGGGCTGTTGCACATGGATGCCTACCGCCTGCTGGGCGCGGATGTGGACGAGGGGATCGAACCGGGGCGTCACATCGACCGCAATGAGGTGCTTGATGCACTGGAGAGCCTGGACATCGACGCGGATATCGACGACGTGGTCGTGGTCGCGGAGTGGGGGCGCGGCGTGGTGGAGCCTTTGAGCGACAAGGTGCTGGATGTGCAGATCGACCGGGGTAGCGTGAGTGGCGCCGCGGATGCTGCCAGCGAAATCCGCACCGTGACCTGGCGCTGGGTCTAGCGTTCCGCCGCGGCGTATTCTGGCAATTTCTTAGGAAAATCTATGGAACCTCTCGGCAAGACTTGCTTTTTGTCCCTGCGCTGTGTAAAAATAGTTGACGAATCACCGTGAGGGGTGTTTCACAAGACGCTGGCACTGAAGGGCCTGATCAACCCGCCAGGCGTACACAGTCCCTGAGAGGTTTACTGCGAGAGCCTCTCGGGGACTTCTTGTTTTCCGGGTTGCTGTCTGGCTGCTCCACCCGTGCGCTTGGTGCCCACCCCGCACCCCGGCCTAGAATATCCCCATGATTAACGTGCTGGCCGTCGATACCTCCACCAATTACGTCACCTGCGGTGTTGTTCAGGTCTCCGCGAACGGCCAGGTGCGCGTGCTCACCGAGCGCCTCGTGGATAACGTCCGCGGCCACATGGAGCTCCTCGCGCCCAATATTCAGGCCTGCTTGACCGAGGCGAAGCTGTCCCCTCGCGACCTGCACACCGTCGTTGTGGGCACCGGCCCGGGGCCATTCACGGGGCTGCGGGTAGGTATGGCTACTGCTGCTGCTTTTGGTGACGCCCTCTCGATCCCCGTCCACGGCATTCCCAGCGCGGCCGCCACGGCCTGGGAGCACGCAACCTCCCAGGTCGGATCGAAAGCCTTCGGCGACTACCTGATCGTCTCCGATGCCCGGCGCCGGGAGTTCTACCACTCGCGTATAAGTTTCTTCCCGGGGTCGGCAGGGCGATTGTGCTCTGAGGTGCAGGTTCCGGCGTCGGTTCACTCTCCCGACGTGGTGCGGGATATCCAGCAGGAACTCGACCGCTGGCCTTTGCGGGTGCTAAGCGCTTCCGCGGTCGCGGACCAGGTTCAGGAGCTTTTCGGGTCCCTGGAGAATTGCCAGGTGGAGAGCCTGGATGCCCATCCCACGCCTCGGGGACTAGTGCTTGCGGCGCTGGAATCCCTCGGTTCCGTTCCGGGACTGTTGGCCGACGCGCCCGCACTCCGCGCGCTCTACCTGCGCCGCCCGGATGCACAGGAGCCGAAAGCAAAGGCGATTTCTAAGGCGCTGGACTTCTCCCGCGTGCAGGAGTTGGGCGTCCAGGAGGAAAAAGCGGGTCAGAACAGCGCCTTCGCAGTCGACCCTGACATCGCCGGTGTAGACAGGGAGGCCAATGGCCAAGCTGCCCGGGTCCGCCTGCTTGCGCCCACCGACGCACCCGTCTGCGCGGACATAGAGCAAGTCCTCTTCCCCGAGGATTCCCCCTGGTCCGCGGAGGCCTTCGCCAGTGAGATCGCCGCGCCGCATACCCACTGCCTCGGCCTGGAAGTCACCGATTCCACGAACGCGCCTCAGCTGGTCGGCTATGCCATTCTCGCCGTCGGCGGCCCCGCCCAGGATCCGGAAGGGGAGATCCACACCATCGGCCTCCTCCCCGAATTCCAGGGCAGTGGTCTATCCAAGCTTCTGATGGATCCGCTCATCGCCGTCGCCGATCGCCTGGGCGCCCCGGTATTCCTCGAGGTGCGCACCGACAATCAGCCCGCCGTCGGCCTATACGAACGCTACGGCTTCACCATCGAGGGCACGCGCAAGGCCTACTACCAGCCCTCTGGTGCCGATGCCTTCACCATGGTGCGCCCTGGTCCTATTGATGACGCCACCCCAGCTTCAGAAGCTGACGCCTCAGAGGGCGGTGACCAGGGGCGGCCGCGCTACATCATGGGCATCGAGAGCTCCTGCGATGAGACCGGCGTGGGGATCGTCGCTAGCACTGCCACTGATGATGGCGACACGGCGCAGCTAGAGATCATTGCCAACCAGGTGGCTTCTTCGATGGAGCAGCACGCCCGCTTCGGTGGAGTAGTCCCGGAGATCGCCTCCCGCGCGCACCTCGAAGCAATGCAGCCGACCATGCGGGCCGCCTTGGCGGAGGCACGCGAGCGCGTCCCCGGTTTCCGCATCCCGGACGTGGTGGCCGCGACGGTGGGCCCGGGTCTGGCCGGAGCGTTGCTGGTCGGCGCGGCGGCCGCGAAGGCTTACGCCTTGGCATGGGAGGTGCCGTTCTACGGAGTGAACCACCTGGGCGGGCATGTGGCTGTCGGAACTCTCATAGAGGATGTCGCAGAGGGAGCCGGCGCCAGCACCGGCACTGACAGAGACCTCAGCAACGCCATTGCCCTGCTAGTTAGTGGCGGGCACACGCAGATTCTGCATGTCACTGGCGCGGGCGCGCCGATGGAGGAACTCGGCAGCACGTTGGACGATGCCGCCGGCGAGGCCTACGACAAGGTCGCCCGACTGCTGGGACTGGGGTACCCCGGCGGGCCGGTCATCGACCGTCTGGCCTCCCGGGGTAACCCGCAGGCCATTGCGTTTCCCCGCGGAATGATGCGACAACAGGATTCACGCTACGACTTCTCGTTCTCCGGCCTGAAGACCGCTGTCGCCCGATACGTGGAAACTGCGGATCGGGAGGGTGCAACCATTCCCATTGAAGATGTGTGCGCTTCCTTCCAAGAGGCAGTGGTGGACGTCCTCGTCACCAAGGCCTTGCGCGCCTGCGAGGATAAGAATGCCCGCGTGATGCTGCTCGGCGGAGGTGTTTCTGCGAACAGACGGCTGCGGGAAGTAGCGGCCGAAAGGTGCGGAGAAGTGGGCGTCGAACTAAAAATCCCGCAGGCAAAGCTCTGCACCGACAACGGCGTGATGATTGCGGCACTGGCCGCGCGACTCGTTGCGGCAGGGGAGGAGCCGAGTGGTTTATCGACGCCGACTGACCCTTCGCTGGACGTGGAAGAGCCTGTCCTGCGCAATCCCTAATTTGCTGGCAAAATGTGGGGTGCCTATGTAAAAAGCGAAAGCCTTTCATCAAGTATCCATCAAATATCTAGGAGCTCACAATGGCACGCAGCATGCTGGTAACGCCCGACCTACAGGCGAAGGAACTCGACATCGAACTTTCGGAGGCCGCCGACGTACTGGGGGGTAGTGCACAGGATCGCCTGCACGTCGTTTTCGTGGAGAGTGGCCTGACGGTTGCTGCTGTTTATTCCTCCGACGCGCGTAAGGCTGAAAACCCGGAGCCGAACCCACTGGCTTCCATGGGGCGCAAGGAACAGGAAACGGGCGATTCCGCCTTTATCTCCGACCCGACCCGCGCGATCCTCGGCCCGGTTCTGTTCGTGGGTGACGAGGGCGCGGACCTGACGGACGAGGACATCGAGTCGATCCACAACGGCATTCGTGCGGTAGAGAATTACAAGGCAGATAACGCCAAGGACTACCAGCTCTGGCACGACGCAGTGATTAACCTGACGAAGGGTATCTAACGCCGGGGGTTTGTTGAGCGTTAGCACTTGCGAGGGTAGAGTGCCAGATAGGTTGTTTGACTCACAGTTGTTCACCCGCGACGACGGCTGTATCTGGAAAACCAACCGGCACAACAGTTCACAAGAGTGAAACCCTACAGCTCGAATACACGGAGGTATTCAATCGTGGCTAACGTCAACATCAAGCCCCTCGAGGACCGCGTTCTCGTGCAGATCGTCGAGGCAGAGACGACCACCGCATCCGGCCTGGTCATCCCGGACTCCGCAAAGGAGAAGCCGCAGGAGGCAACCGTTATCGCAGTAGGCCCCGGCCGCTGGGCAGATGACGATGACCGCATCCCGATGGATGTTAAGGAGGGCGACACCGTCGTCTTCTCCAAGTACGGCGGCACCGAGCTGAAGTACAACGGCGAAGAGTACCTGCTGCTGAGCCAGCGCGACATCCTGGCCGTCATCGAAAAGTAAGCAGGTAGCTGCATGTCGAAACTCATCGCATTTGATCAAGAAGCCCGTGAAGGGCTGCAGAAGGGCGTAGACGCCCTGGCGGACGCGGTGAAGGTGACCCTAGGCCCGCGCGGCCGCAATGTCGTGCTGGACAAGGCCTTCGGTGGCCCGACCGTAACCAACGATGGCGTGACCATTGCACGCGACATCGACCTGGCGGATCCTTTCGAGAACCTGGGTGCCCAGCTGGTCAAGTCCGTAGCTATCAAGACCAACGACATCGCCGGCGACGGCACCACCACCGCCACCCTGCTGGCGCAGGCTCTGATCAACGAGGGCCTGCGCACGGTGGCTGCCGGTGCCAACCCGATTGCCGTGAACCGCGGTATCGCGGAGGGCACCGAGCGTGTTCTGGAGCTGCTACGCGAGATGGCACAGCCCGTTGCTGACAACGCGGCCATCGCCAACGTTGCTACCGTTTCCTCCCGTGACGAGAAGATCGGCGCCATGGTTGCCGATGCTTTCGACAAGGTGGGCAAGGACGGCGTGGTGACCGTTGAAGAGTCCCAGTCCATCGAAGACGAGTCCATCGTCACCGAGGGTGTGTCCTTCGACAAGGGCTACCTGTCCCCGTACTTCGTCACGGATCAGGAGACCGGCCACGCTGAGCTGGAGAATCCGCTGATCCTGCTGGTGCGCGAGAAGATCTCCTCTCTGCCGGACTTCCTGCCGGTGCTGGAGAAGATCGCTAACTCCGGCAAGCCGCTGCTGATCGTCGCCGAGGATATCGAGGGCGAGCCGCTGCAGATGCTGGTGCTGAACGCGATCCGCAAGTCCCTGAAGGTAGCAGCGGTGAAGTCCCCGTACTTCGGTGACCGCCGCGCGGCGTTCATGGACGACCTGGCCATCGTGACCGGCGGTACCGTGATTGACAGCGAGCTGGGCCACAAGCTCTCCGAGACCACTCTGGAGCAGCTGGGCTCTGCCCGCCGCGTGAACATCACGAAGGAAGAGACCGTACTGGTCGACGGTGCGGGTTCCGCAGAGGCAGTGGAGCAGCGACGTAACCAGATTCGCGGCGACATCGAGCGCACCGACTCTTCTTGGGATAAGGAGAAGTTCGAGGAGCGTCTGGCGAAGCTGTCCGGCGGCGTAGCTGTGATCCGTGCCGGTGGCGCTACCGAGACCGAGGTCAACGAGCGCAAGCTGCGCATCGAGGATGCCATCAACGCTGCCCGCGCTGCTTCCCAAGAAGGCGTTATCGCCGGTGGCGGCTCCGCGCTGGTGCAGATCGCCGCCGAGATCGAAGAAATGTCCCGCCAGGCGGAAGGCGACGAGAGCATCGGCCTGCGCTCCCTGGCACGCGCGCTGCGTCGCCCGACTTTCTGGATCGCCGACAATGCTGGCCTGGATGGTGCTGTTGTGGTTGCCAAGACCGCTGAGCAGCCCAATGGCTCCGGTTTCAATGCCGCCACCCTGGAGTACGGCAACCTGCTGGAGCAGGGCATCATCGATCCGGTAAAGGTGACCCACTCCGCTGTGGTTAACGCCACCTCTGTCGCCCGCATGGTGCTGACGACCGAGACCGCTGTGGTGGATAAGCCCGCCGACCCAGCCAAGCAGGCTGGTGCCCACGCAGGCCACGTGCACTAGTCATTCTGACTAGGCGCCTGGTCTCTGTGTCTGGTCGCTGTGCTTGGCTACCCGGCGGGTTAGCCAGGAACAAAGCGGGGGATGCTTCCCATTGTTTTGGGAAGCATCCCCCGCTTTCCTTTTTAGGAGGCTGCGCGGCGACCGCGGTTGCGCGAGGTGGGGCGCAGGATAGCGTCTCGCTCAGATTCGCTGAGGCCGCCCCAGATGCCATAGGGCTCGCCAACGCTGAGTGCGTGGCTGCGGCACTGCTCAATGACTGGGCATTCGCGGCAGATAGCCTTGGCGCGGTGCTCACGCATGGCGCGGGCGCGGCCACGCTCGCCGTCCGGGTGGAAGAAGACGGAGGAATCGGCGCCGCGGCATGCGCCGTGGAGTTGCCATTCCCAAGTCGAAGAAGCTGGTCCCGGAAGTTGGCTGGGCTGTGGCATTAGGTGGAAACTCCTCGTGAAAGTAAAGATGCTCACTTGTAGTGACGTCAGAGAGGTTCCAATCCTTAGATGAACTTTAGGTAACGAGGGAGTGCCCTAAGAGTATCTAGAGTCCGCACTAATGGAAGTTGATTACGTTTCCATATGCTTTCACCTGCACTAACGCCCTTAGTTGAACAATGGATTAACTTGTTCTGCGCCACGCCCAGATTCCCCCAAAGGGGGGTTAGGCTGGGCTCTTAGCTTTGCTCGACTTCACAGCTGGAGCACAGGTGATGCCCGAAAAAGCTGCGGGGCAAGCTGTATATATATGAATATTCTTGGAAAAAATGGGAACATGTTCTGAACGTGCGCAATTGCATGCACGTGAGGAGTAATGGATAGTTCAACCCAGGTTGATGAAGACGTTCGAAGGTATAGCGGAGTAAAAACGATGGCTGCATTGTGGGATGCGGATGAGGAGATTCAGGATCTCCTTCCAGCGGCCATTGCTCAGGATCGGCGCGCTGTGAACCGGCTAATAGAACTTGTACACCCTAAGGTTGTCGTGTTCTGCCGTGGCAAGTTGGGGATGAACTCTTACCCGACGCCCGATGATGTAGCCCAGGATGTCTGCATCGCAATCGTTAAGGCGTTGCCGCGCTATGAGGATAAAGGCGCCCCTTTTATGGCCTTCGTTTATCGCGTGGCGCGGAATAAGGTTACTGACGCCTACCGTGCGCAGCAGCGGGACATGTCCGACCCTGCGGATGAGCTGCCAGAGGAAGAGTCTTTCGAAGAATCCCCTGAACAGGTGTATTTGAGCCAGGATGCCTGTAACGATTTTGCAAAGAAGCTCGATATCCTAAGTGAGAAATCAAGAGAAATCCTTATTCTGCGCGTTATTCACGGTTACTCCGCCGAGGAAACTGCGGAGATTGTAGGCTCCAAGCCCACTGCCGTCCGCGTTGCACAACACAGGGCAGTGGCGAAGTTGAAGAAGCATGGAATCATCACAAGCTCCTAGAGTCCTCCTGACAGGGCGCCTAGGAGCTGCGCCCCGGCTAGTGGATAGCGCGTGTGGCGTGGAGGCGAAGTCAGGGTATAAATTGTTAGCTACCGCCAGGTAGCGATCAGAACGAAAAGAGCTTAGCGCTATGGCACAGAATGACGACACCCAGGGATACGAGGAGAACTTCTCCTCGATCCTGGATCTCGATCGCATTCTTGACGCGATCGGGCAGGGGAAACCCATTCCGGAGACCGAGAGCTTCGACGCTCATGATCCGGTTTTCGCAGAGCTTGCTAACGCACGTAAGGATCTCTACCGCGATATTCCGCCTGCGCCAGATATGAGCCATCTCGTTGCCGATGACGGCAATGTTGCGTATGGCGATTTTGGCGCGCAAGAGGAATCGGGGGAGTCCGCCGAGGGGAATTCTCGCTTCCTGCGTGCTGGTGCAAAGGCCGCAGCGGCCGGGGGGCTTTCTGTTACCAGCATGCTCATTGCAGGTGGCGTAGCTGCCGCTCTTGCCGTGGGTGGACTGGGGTACGCGGCGTACTCCAACTCGCACGATCCGCACATCAATCGTGAGACAGCAGCCAAGGAGGGCACTGCTGAGGTGCAGAGCCTCGAGGGTTCCGGTGACGGGGTAGCCGGCGGACGAGGTGGCGTCACCAACGAAGAGAACCTTGCGGAAGGTGACAAGGGCGAGCGCGAAGAGAAGGTCAGCAGTAAGCGAAGCCCCAAGAATGAGCCGAAGAAGACAAGCGCGGCGAGCTCGTCGGCACCCAAGGCAACGGTAGCGGAGATTCCGACGACGACCATCCTCCTGGGTGGAACGGGCACCCCGGTTCAGGGTGCCGAGCCGGCAATGCCGTTGGGAGCTCCCGGGCCGACCAGCACCGTTGACGGGACGACGACCACGAAGTCGCCTAAGCCGACCAGCACGTCTAGCGCTGTGCAAAGCACCACCGTGCCCGCGCAGCCGAAGGTGCCGACGCTCACTGACTACACGGCGCCGCGAGCCGGCGGTAGTGATGAGCCAGCAGACAAATAGTTAGCTGCTTGCTTTAAGGGCCGCTGACTGTTCGGCCTGCAGGCTATTTGCCCCACATAAATGGTGGGCGCAGGCCGTGGAGCGCGAAATCGATCGCGTCCGCGTAGCCGAGGCAGTAGTCCCACGTCACGTAATCGTGAGGATTCGGCTGTGCGGATGGCTCATGTACGGGGACGAGCTCGTTGTTCAGCATCGTCTGAATGTTGGACTCGATGATGTCCCAGTCGTAGAAGTGATTCTCTTCGCAGTCCTCGCACAGCATCGCCACGCCCCGCACCCCGCGGGGTTCTAGAAGCTTGCGGAAATCCCGAACGTTCTTCAAATCCTCCCGTAGAGCCTGAACCTCATCGGGTGACAGCGGCGGAACGGACTCATCAAACTCGTCGGGATCCAGGAACGACGCTGGGTCGTTTGGGTCATCGGCGAAAGGGTCCGGCGGCATCTGATCGTGGTTAAAGCTCACACAAACACCGTACCCTGTGGCCGGTGGTAGAGGACAACAACGCCAACTGCCTACAAACTGCGGGATGAAATGACTACAAGCTGCGGGATGAAACGCTGATAAACTGTGGGATGAAATAGCTACAATCTGCGGGATGTGAATAAAGTGCCTGGTAAAGAAGCTGTAAATTACCTGCCGAGGGTCGAAGACGAACGACTCAGGAGCGCCCTGGCGCGTGCCGGTGGGGTGCTAATCGAAGGGCCTAAAGGCTGTGGCAAATCTGCTACGGCAAGGCAAGTTGCAGGCAGCCTCGTGCAAGTGGACACGGATCTCAATCTAGAGACACAGCTCAATACCCTTCCGGACCTGGCGCTGCAGGGTGAAACCCCGCGCGTTTTTGACGAATGGCAGGAAGAACCCCGACTGTGGAATCTGGTGCGGCACGAGATCGATCGGCGGCAAGCCCCGGGGCAATTCATCCTTACGGGTTCAACGGCGCCGGGGGAGGAGAATTCCCGCCATTCAGGAGCCGGCAGGATCGCGCGGCTGCGGATGCAGACCTTCAGCTTCTTCGAGTCTGGGCATTCAAACGGGGCTGTCTCCCTGGCGAAGCTGGTGGAAGAAGGAGGACTAGCGCACAATAACGAAACTGTGCTGGACGTGCGAGAGATTATTGATCGTATGGCCCACGGTGGGTGGCCCGGGAATAGACACTTTTCCACGGCCGCAGCGCAAGAGAACCTGCGTAGCTATGCCGAAACGGTAGCGCACGTAGACATTAATGTCACCGACAGTAGGCGCCGGGATCCTGTGAAAGTTCAGGCACTCCTACGTTCCCTTGCGCGTGGCGTAGGGACGGAGCAGTCCATCAGTGCGATCGCTACAGATATAGACATTGATCGAGCAACCGCCAGCGAGTACCTCACCGCCCTGCAGCGCATTTTCATTGCCGAAGAACAGCGCGCCTGGTCCTCACATTTACGCTCGCGTGCCAGCCTGCGCAAGGTTCCAAAGCGCCACCTTGCAGATCCTGCATTAGCCGCAGCAGTGCTAGAAGCGACTCCGGGGAAGCTATTGCAGAACCTCGACTTCACGGGGCAGATGTTCGAATCCCAGGTGGTGCATGATCTGCGCGCGCTTTCGGGCAGGCAGATCTTCCACGCTCGCGATGCATCCGGGCTCGAGGTGGATGCAGTTTTCGAGATGGCGGGCAAGACAGTGTTGGTGGAGATCAAGTTGGGGCAAAGCCCCCAAGTGCTGGACAAGGCTGCCCAGAACCTACTGGCCTTTGCTGACAGGTTTACGTGGGACACACCCCCGCTTCTACTAATTGTTACAGGGGGCAACTTGAGCGTTCAGTTGCCAAGTGGTGTATTCGTCACTTCGCTGGCGCACTTGGCGCCGTAGCTCGAACCACGTCGCGCGCTACCCGACTACTCAACCCCGGCAAACAAAAAGGCGCATCAAAGGGTTATTCTGTAGTACATCAGCGACAAGACGGCGAAAACTCCCCTGGCAATCTCGTCCGGGAGGGTTTGGCTACCAGCAATTTCTAGAGGAAGGTCGGGCAACCGTGACGAACCCTGAGATGAACGCGAAAATCTACCCAGTTGCCACCGGGGGTGACGATCCCAACAAGGTTGCCCTGGTCGGCCTGACTTTCGACGACGTCCTACTGCTGCCCGCCGCATCCGAGGTGATCCCTTCTGGCGTGGATACTTCCACCCAGTTCACCCGCAACATCAACCTGAACATTCCGGTGGCTTCCGCCGCGATGGATACCGTCACCGAGGCTCGCATGGCCGTCGCTATGGCTCGCCACGGCGGCATCGGTGTGCTGCACCGCAACCTGTCCATCGAGGATCAGGCGCAGCAGGTGGAGATCGTCAAGCGCTCCGAAGCTGGCATGGTCACCGACCCGGTTACCGCGTCTCCGGATATGACGATTCAGGAAGTAGACGACCTGTGCGCCCGCTACCGCATCTCCGGCCTGCCGGTCGTGGATGACGAAGGCGTGCTGGTCGGCATCCTCACCAACCGCGACATGCGCTTCGAGACCGACTTCAGCCGCAAGGTCTCCGAGGCCATGACCCCCATGCCACTGGTCGTCGCCCAAGAAGGCGTGTCCGCCGAAGCCGCCCTGAGCCTGCTGTCTGAGCACAAGGTAGAGAAGCTGCCGATCGTCGATGGTGCTGGCAAGCTGACCGGCCTGATCACCGTCAAGGACTTCGCTAAGCGCGAGCAGTACCCGCTGGCAGCCAAGGATTCCTCCGGCCGCCTTCTGGCCGCCGCCGGCATCGGTACCGGCGAGGACGCATGGACCCGCGCAGGCAACCTGGTGGACGCCGGCGTGGACGTCCTGATTGTCGATACCGCCCACGCACACAACCGCGGCGTGCTGGACATGGTTTCCCGCGTGAAGAAGGAATTCGGTGACCGCGTGGACGTTGTCGGCGGCAACCTGGCCACCCGCGAGGCAGCACAGGCAATGATCGAGGCCGGCGCTGACGCCATCAAGGTCGGTATTGGCCCGGGTTCCATCTGCACCACCCGCGTCGTCGCGGGCGTTGGCGCCCCGCAGATCACCGCCATCATGGAGGCATCCGTCCCGGCCAAGAAGGCTGGCGTGCCGATCATCGCCGACGGAGGCATGCAGTTCTCCGGTGACATCGCCAAGGCGCTGGCCGCTGGGGCGTCCACAGTAATGCTTGGCTCCATGCTCGCCGGATCGGCCGAGACCCCCGGTGAGATCGTGACCATCAACGGCAAGCAGTACAAGCGCTACCGCGGCATGGGCTCCATGGGCGCCATGCAGGGACGTGGCCTGACCGGCGAGAAGCGCTCCTACTCCAAGGACCGCTACTTCCAGGCGGATGTGAAGTCCGAGGAGAAGCTGGTGCCGGAAGGTATCGAAGGCCGTGTGCCGTTCCGCGGCTCGATCAGCTCGATTCTGCACCAGCAGGTCGGCGGCCTGCGCGCTGCTATGGGCTACACCGGTGCGGCCACGATCGCGGAGCTGCAGAATGCGCGCTTCGTGCGCATCACCGGCGCGGGCCTGCGTGAATCCCACCCGCACGACGTGCAGGGAATCATGGAAGCGCCGAACTACAACCCGAACCGCTAAAGCACGCCAGCTTAAGCACGCTAAAGGAGCACGCCCTTCATGCAGGAATACGTGGACATCGGACGCTCGCGCACCGCGCGCCGGGTGTACGGCCTGAACCAGATCGACATTGTGCCGTCGAGGCGCACCCGCAGCTCGCACGATGTGGATACGTCGTGGAAAATCGACGCTTATTCCTTCGACATCCCCGTGATGACGCATCCGACCGACTCGATCGTCACTCCCGAGTTCGCCATCGAGTTCGGCCAGCTTGGCGGCCTGCCGGTGATCAACGCCGAGGGTCTGTGGGGGCGCGTGGATGACCTGGACGCGGCCCTGCGCGGGGTTGTTGAAGCTGCCCGAAAGGCCGAGGCTTTCCTATTCGAAGAGCAGGGGAGCGACGCCACCTCGGTCCCAGATCTCTACGGCGCCAACGCGGAGCTGCAGCGCCTCCACGCGCTGGAACTGAACGTGGACCTGCTGCAGGAGCGCCTGGACAAGGTGCGGGAATCCGGCGTGCGCTTCGCCGTCCGTGTGTCCCCGCAGAACGCCCGTGAGCTCGCGCCGGTACTGATCAAGTCCGGCATGGACCTGCTGGTGGTCCAGGGCACCCTGGTCTCTGCCGAGCACGTACACCGCGACGGCGAGCCGCTGAACCTGAAGGAGTTCATCGGCAGCCTGGACATCCCGGTGATCGCCGGTGGCGTGGTGGACTACACCACCGCCATGCACCTGATGCGCACCGGTGCAGCGGGCGTGATCATCGGCTCCGGCCACACCACCAACAACGAGTCCCTGGGTATCGACGTGCCGATGGCCACCGCCATCGCCGACGCGGCTGCGGCACGCCGCGACTACTTGGACGAGACGGGTGGCCGCTACGTTCACATCATCGCCGACTCCTCGCTGCACAATTCCGGTGATGTAGCCAAGGCCATTGCCTGTGGCGCGGATGCTGTCTCTCTGGGGCTACCCCTGGCCACCGCAGCCTCCGCGGGTGCGCCGAACTGGTATTGGCCGTCCACCGCGGGCCACCCGAAGCTGCCACGTGGCCTGGTGGAAGAGGTAGGTCTGGGCGAGACACAGCCACTGGAAGAGCTGCTGTTCGGCCCGACCACCAACCCGATCGGTGGAGAGAACATCATTGGCGCTCTGCGTCGCTCGATGGCCAAGTGTGGTTACACGGACATTAAGAGCTTCCAGAAGGTCGACCTGGTCGTCCGTTAGTACAGAAAGAACACAACTGATTCGAATGAAGATTTCCCAGTGGTGGCAGCGCACAACTGAACGGCTGCCGATGCAGCTGGCGGTGCTGTCGTGGGCGTCAATAATAATCGGTGTGATCGGCATCATCGCCACGATCGTGGTCTACCTGGGCTACCAGCCGCAGCATGGCGACGAGACCGTGAAGATGAACGTCGGCGCGACCGGTGTGATGGTGGGGCTGTACTTTTTTGCCTTCGCGCTGTTCGGAGCGATGATTATCCAGGGGCGTACGTGGGGTTTGTCGGGGCTGGTGCTCACGCATGTCACGCTGGTGTTCATCACAGTCACGGTGATTAAGGCGGGTGTGTTCTGGCTCGCGTCGATCTTCGGCGTGATTGCTGCGGTATCTCTGGCCCTGATTTTCTCCCCACCGTCGATGGATTGGTACAAGCAGCGCTTCGTGGACGGACGGAGCTAGTAAGCGACCGGTGTGCTCCCTGGCGCGCAGGTGCGTTAGAGTTAGGGGCGTGACTCAACAAGACCCAGCTGCCGCCGCTCCACGGCCCGTACTTGTCGTGGATTTCGGCGCGCAATACGCACAGCTCATTGCCCGCCGGGTGCGCGAGGTGAACCTGTACTCCGAGGTCATCCCGCACACCATGTCCGCCGACGAGGTCGCCGCGAAGAACCCTGCGGCTCTGATCCTTTCCGGTGGCCCTTCTTCTGTTTATGCAGATGACGCCCCTTCGCTTCACCCCGAACTGTTGGAGTTGGGGGTGCCGGTATTCGGCATCTGCTACGGCTTCCAAGCAATGACCCAGGCCATGGGCGGAACCGTGGCAAAGACCGGCCTGCGCGAGTACGGCCGTACCGAGCTGCAGATCCAGTCGGAGGCTGGCGTGCTGCACGAGGGCATGGGGGATAGCCAGCAGGTGTGGATGAGCCACGGCGACTCCGTCTCTGAGGCGCCGGAGGGTTTCACCGTGACCGCCCGCACCGAGGGTGCGCCGGTGGCTGCTTTCGAGTGCCCGGAAAAGCGCATGGCGGGCGTGCAGTACCACCCTGAGGTGCTGCACTCCCCGAAGGGGCAGGAGGTGCTGCGCCGCTTCCTGCTGGAAACCGCTGGGCTGGAGCCGACGTGGACCGCAGGCAACATTGCCGAGCAGCTGATTGAGCAGGTGCGCGAGCAGGTCGGCGACGAAGGGCGCGCGATTTGCGGCCTTTCGGGTGGCGTGGATTCCGCCGTGGCTGCTGCGCTGGTGCAGCGCGCGATCGGCGACCGACTGACTTGTGTGTTCGTCGACCATGGTCTGCTGCGCGCCGGTGAGCGCGAGCAGGTGGAGAAGGACTTTGTGGCCGCCACCGGCGCGAAGCTGGTGACGGTGGACGAGCGCGAGGCGTTCCTGCAGAAGCTGGCTGGCGTGACCGAGCCGGAGGCTAAGCGTAAGGCCATCGGCGCAGAGTTCATCCGCTCTTTCGAGCGCGCCGTTGCGGGCGTGTTGGCCGATGCCCCGGAGGGATCCAGCGTGGACTTCCTGGTGCAGGGCACCCTGTACCCGGACGTCGTGGAATCCGGCGGCGGCTCCGGCACCGCGAACATCAAGAGCCACCACAACGTCGGTGGCCTGCCGGACGACGTGGAGTTCGAACTGGTGGAGCCCCTGCGCCTGCTGTTCAAGGACGAGGTTCGCGCGGTGGGCCGCGAGCTGGGCCTGCCGGAGGAAATCGTGGCACGCCAGCCGTTCCCGGGTCCAGGCCTGGGTATCCGCATCATCGGTGAGGTGACGGAGGAGCGTCTGGAGACTCTGCGTGCTGCCGACGCGATTGCCCGCGCTGAGCTTACTGCCGCTGGCCTGGACGACGTGATCTGGCAGTGCCCGGTGGTGCTGCTGGCTGACGTGCGTTCCGTGGGCGTGCAGGGTGATGGCCGCACCTATGGCCACCCGATTGTTCTGCGCCCGGTATCCAGTGAGGACGCGATGACGGCCGACTGGACCCGCATTCCTTTCGACGTGCTGGAGAAGATCTCCACGCGCATCACCAACGAGGTGGAGGAAGTAAACCGCGTGGTGCTGGACGTCACCAGCAAGCCGCCGGGAACCATCGAGTGGGAGTAGAAGCGGTTTCGCTCTGTCTTAGAGATTTTTTAGAAGAAACTTCCGAAATACTGATTTTGCTACGCTAACTAGGCTAAGCTGTGCGTTGTCGTTACTTGCAGTGCTCTGCACGTTTTGCGGCAGTCTGTTCTGTTCTTTCCTAGAAAAGGTATTTCCTCATGGCTTCTAAGTTTGTTCGTAGCGCAACCGCCATTGCCGCAGTATCTGCATTGGCTTTCGGTGGTGTGAGTGTTGCATCCGCTGCTCCGGCTGGCTCCCTGGGAGGCCTGACTGGCTCCCTGGGTGGCAAGAAGGACCTGGATACCCCGGAGGGGGACAGGGTGAAGCTGGGTAACGTCGGTGGTCCGGCCTTCAACGTTGACCTGTACAAGCAGATTCACGGTGCGACCACCGTGGCTCCGGGTGCTACCGTCAAGACCCGCATTGAGGTGCAGGGTGTGAAGGGCAAGACCAGCATCAACGAGGTTATTGAGTGGATGCCGAAGGGCTTCAAGCTGGTCAAGGTTGAGCGCATTAAGGGTGGCCTGCTGGGCGACTCTGTCCACCAACTGGGCCAGTCTGAGTACGCCGTGACTCAAAACAAGGACAACACTGAGGTTCACGTCTCTTGGGAGGAGGGCCTGCTGATCAAGCACAAGCCCACCGTCGATACCGCCACTCCGCTGCTGCTGGACTTCACCTGGAAGGCCCCGGAGAAGGAAGGTACTTACAAGAACGGTGCTGGCCTGAAGATCGGCGCTGTTGTTAACAACAACAAGACCTTCGATACCGGCACTCCGATCGTCGTGAAGAAGGGCGCCGCTCCGTCCGGCAGCCTGTCCGGTTCCTCGATCGCTGGCTCCTAATTCAGAAGCTAAAGCCAATTTTTTCGGCCCGCACCCCCGGCATTTTGGGGAGTGCGGGCCGTTTTGTATGCGCGCTGCGTTTCTGCAGCGCTATTTCTTCTTGTTCCTCTTGGCTGTGCCGATTGGCTTGATGTGCGCGGTGCCGTCAATGTGTGGGTAGATAAGCCAGGTATAAGCGCCGGCGATTACCCAGGCGATGGCTACGAGGAGCCACGAGCGTGTGCTGAGTAGCGGGATGGTCATCAGCGCGATCCAGAGCGGGAATAGTGGCGCGACCTGGGCGGCGCTGGTGCGGTAGCGCTCGTCGCGCTTCTCTACTTCTTCACGCACCTTCTTGCGGTACGGGTGGCTAAACGTTAGTAGCAGCGCTGCGCCGACCGTTGTTACCAGCACGATGACCTGAAATCCTGGCGCGAGCGGAGCGGCCATGATTCCCACCGCTAGGCCGAATAACACCGAGGCTATGGCGCGCACGGCGGTCGGTGGGGTGATGACGGGCTCGTTGCGGGTTTCTTGGCTCATGGTTGTCCATATTAGGTGACGCCACATTCCCCGCCCCTTGTAACCTGCGCTTTTGGCTGTTCGTTTGACGCTGTGGAGGGGGAGGGATATATTCAACACAACTTAGTTAGAACATGTGTTCTAATCTGTGTTTGTGGGGCGGAGGGCTGTCCGCAGGTGCTGATAGAACATGCGGTGCTGGTTGCCGTGAGTTGGTTGCAGCGTTTGTTGCACAGGGAAGGGAGGTGAAGGCGATGGCGCAGGTCGAGGCGACGGCGACGATTGCAAGTTTGCGGCAAAAGATGCGGCAGATCGAGGCGAAAAGTGCTGCGGTGGGGGAGGGGGCGTCCCAAATAAAAGAAAGCGTGCGTGTAGCGCCAATGCCACAATGGCTGGCCGGGCACCTACCAGGTGGCGGGGTGGCGCGTGGGCAGGCGACGCAGATATCGGATTGTCCGGCGGTGCTGGTGGATGTGCTGGCGCATCTCACGGCGCAGGGAATGTGTGTGGCGGTGGTGGACTATCCGCGGCTGGCGATCGCGGCAGTGGCGGCCGCGGGTGGTGACGTGGAGAGGCTGGTGTTGGTGCCGGACTCCACTCCACACACGGCGGCGGTGTTAGGCACGCTGATAGAGGGGATGGACGTGGTGCTGTTCGCGGCGGGCAGGCAGGGTGCACAGAGCGTACAGAGCGCACAGAGCGTACAGGGGGTACAGGGTGCACGGGGTATGCAGCGCGGTGCCGTGCCCCCGACATTTGCGCGGCCGGTGGAGGCGCGACTGCGCAAAAGCGAATGTGCCCTATTGGTGTGTGGGCGCGCGTGGCCGCAGGCGAGAATGCACGTGGAACTGCAGGTATGTGGTGTGCTGGGGCTGCGCCGTGGAAGCGGACGGATCCGTGCCGTGGAAGTCGAAGGGCGCGTATGGGGCAAGGCTCAGCCGCCCAGTGCGGTGCGGGCGACGATCGGGGCAGAAGAAGCGATGGGAGCCGAGAGCGCTGCGGAGGTAGGAGAGCAGTGGGCTTAAGTAGGACGAAGGTAAACAGCACAGCGCGGGTGGCTGTGCTGTGGTTCCCGGATTGGCCGGTGTATGTGCAAGCTCAATCGCGGGGATGGGACGTACTGGCACCTGCCGCGGTGATCGCCGATTATCGCGTGTTGGCCTGCAATGCTGCCGCGCGAGCTCAGGGGATCAAGATCGGGATGAAACAACGGCACGCATTGGCGGCATATCCGCAGCTCAACGTCGCGGAGGATGACCCGAGTAGGCAGGCCTCGGTACATGAGGACGTGCTGGCGGCGCTGCAGGACGTCAGCGCAGTGGTGGAGACCTTGCGCCCCGGACTGCTGGCTTTTCCCGTGGACGCTTTGGCCAGATACTACGGGGACGAAGATACCGCTGTGGAGAAGCTGCTGGACGCTGCAGTGCGAGTGCATGCCGACTGCATGGCTGGGGTGGCAGACGACCTTGTGTCCGCAGTGTGGGCAGCACGGCAGGGGAAGAGTATCCCTCCGGGAGGCAGCGCGGCGTTCATCGCGGGGTTGCCGATCAACGTGCTGGGGATAGAACCAGAGCTGCGCGCGCCCGCGCACCTTAGTTCCACGCTGCAGCAGCTGGGGCTGCGCACAATGCGGGACTTCGCGGCACTGCCCCGCGCCGACGTGGCCGCTCGCTTTGGGCAAGAGGCCGTGGAATGGCACCGTATAGCCAGCGGACACGTGGAAAGAGCGGTGGCGCCCGCCCGCCGGCGTGAAGAACCGGAGGTGCGCTATGAGGCCGAGGAACCCATCGCACGCACCGAAACCGCAGCTTTCATCGCCCGTCACGTAGCTACCGCGCTGCACAACACACTTTTCGCCGCGGGGGAGGCCTGCCTGCGCCTGGCCGTGCGTGCCTACCTGGAGCCCCCGGCGAACTACACCGGGCCGACCGTCATCGAGCGGCTCTGGCGCTGCCGCGAGCCCCTATCGGAGCAGGACACCGCCCAGCGGGTGCGCTGGCAACTCGATGGCTGGCTCACCCGACTGCGGGCGGGGGCAGCTGATGGTGGAAACGTGCATGGTGGAAACACGTATGGTGGGGACGCGCATGACGGGGACGCGCATGGCGGGGAAGCAGACTGGGCGGACAATACCGCCGGTGTGACCTGTATCGAGCTCGTGCCCGTGGAGACCGTGCCGGCGGGGAGCCTGGCCACCCCACTGTGGGGCGGGCCGGACGAAGGCATCCGCGCTGCCCGCGCCGCGGCCGGTCGAGCGCAAGCACTGATCGGCATGAACCGGGTACTGCGCCCCATTCACAGGGGCGGGCGTGCCGTTGCTCGACGTATCGCCACTGTGCCCTACGGAGAGGACGACCCGGAGGCTATCACCGCGTTGCCGACCCGCCAGTGGGAAGGCCAGCTGCTGCACCCCCTGCCCGGGCTGATCGGGGCCCCAACCAGCGGGGTAGTCCCGGCCAGCGGGGCAGCTGATACCCATAACCCCAGCGCTGCGCATCCCGCCGCCAGACTGATGCTGCTGGACCGCCACAGTGCCCCCGTCCATGTCACTGGCCGGGGTTTGATGAGCGCGCCTCCGGACACTCTGCGCTGGGGTGCCCGACAGCTCCGCATCACCGGCTGGGCTGGCCCCTGGCCCGTCGACGAACACTGGTGGGCGGAAGGGAAGCGCTATGCCCGGCTGCAGGTCTCGGCACGCGAAGGTACATCGGAATCTGTGCACGCATTCTTGCTGGTGTGCAAAGGAAAGCAATGGCGGATCGAAGCAACCTACTAGCCCCTACGGATTCTTTGTAACTTGCTACCCTGGGAACCATGCCAACAACCAGAAATGCGCAGGCTGGACAGCCAAATTCGGGACAGGTTACCGCCGCTGAGGCCTCCGGCGGAATCTATGCGGATATGTGCTCCCAGCGGACCGACGAGACGTTGCCGGGCACCGCCAAGCCCGGTCGGTTGATCCTCGCTCTCGAGTACGTCACCAATTGGGGACACGACATCCTCGACGGCACTGCGCTGGGGGAGGAACTCTCAAAGAAGATAGAGAAATTCCTCGACGAAAACGGCGCCCAACTGCAGTTCATTCGCAGGCCTGGTCGCGAAGGCCAGCAGCGTGCCGCCAACCCCACCCGGCAGCTCTACATCAGCTGGGCCGAAGGTTATGGCGACGATCCCACGCCCATTCTCGAAAGCCTGCAGGTCTCCGGCCCTGAAGCGCTCCTAGAACTCGACCTCAGCGCCCCCGGCGCAGCTGGTGGCCAGCGCATCGACGGCCCCCTGCTGCTGGTGTGCACCCACGGCAAGCGCGACAAATGCTGTGCCGTATTCGGTCGCCCCGTCGCCGAAGAACTCACCGCAGAATATGGCCAGCTGGTGTGGGAATCCTCCCACACCAAGGGGCACCGCTTCGCACCCTCCATGATCCTGCTGCCTAGCAACTACTCCTATGGCCAGCTCGGAACCGCCGGCGCGCGCAGCATGTTGGAACACGCCAAGCAGGGCGAGCTGTGGCTGGAAGGTTGCCGTGGCCGCGGCCTGTGGGATCCCATCGGTCAGGCAGCCGAACTCGCCGTCGCAGAGAAGATGGCTGGCGAAGGCTACCCCGTCAAGCTGGCGAGCATGCGCGTGAGCAAGCCGGAAAACACAGAGGCCACGAACCCTGATGCAGACTCCGCCACAGAGGTGCGCGTCGTGACCATTGCCCCAGAAGCAGGCACGGATGCTAACCCAGAAGCTGCCGTAGAAGTCGGCTCAGAATCCAGTCCAGAAAAGGAAATCACGGTCCGCTTGCACTCGCGCCCAGGCGGAACCTCCGTTCCCTCCTGCGGTAAGAAGCCCAAGCAGACCGTGACCTGGGTCGCGGAATTCTAAACGCACAACAAAACCCCGGGGCAGTTCATCTTTGAACTAGCACCCGGGGGTTTGCTGCCTAGGGCTTTTGCTGCCTAGCGTTCCCCGCTAACTAGCGGCGCATGATCTTCTTCGACAGCCAGTTTCCGCCCAGCTGCGCAATCTGAACGATGACGATGATCACTGCAACGGTCGTCCACGTGACGGCGTCATTAAACGAGCGATAACCGTAGACAATCGCGAAGTCGCCCAGACCACCTGCACCGATGTAGCCGGCCATGGCGGACATATCGACGATGGCGATAAACATGAAGGTGAAGCCCAGGATCAGCGGGCCCAGTGCCTCGGGGATGATCACCGTGAAGATGATCTTCAGTGGCGAGGCACCCATCGCCTTGGCGGCCTCGATCACGCCCGGGTCGATTGCCACGAGGTTCTGCTCGAAGATACGCGCAGCGCCGAACGTGGCGGCGACGACCATGCCGACGATGGCGGCGTCCGTACCAATACGGGTCTGCACCACCAGATCCGTCAGCGGCCCGATCGCGGTCAGCAAAATGATGAACGGGATGGGGCGGATGAAGTTAACCAGGAAGTTCGTAACCCAGTAGATCACCGAGTTCTGCAGAATGCCGCCCTTGCGGGTGGTGTATAGCAGCAGGCCGATGATCAGGCCCAGGATCGACGAGATCACCAGCGTGATCGAGACCATGTATAGCGTCTCGAAGATCGCCTTTTGGAACGTGTTGCCGTAGCGGTCCCAATCCATTTGCGCGAGGGTCATCGTGTTCATCGGATCTCCTCAATCTCGGTGGAAGCCTGCATATGGCTGTGGAATTCCTCGATGGCTTTTTCGCCCTCGGCGTTGTGGGCCGTGAGGCGCAGGGTGAGGCGACCGAAGCTGTGGTTCTGGAGGGTGGTGACGCCACCGTGGACGATGTTTACCGTCACCCCTGCAGTGGACAGCTTCGAGACGGCATCGAAAAACCCGATTCCCTCGGCCATGGTCACAGTGAAGAGGCGACCATTCTCGGTCTGCAGTGCCTCCGCTTCGACCATGTCGGGGGTGTTGCGTAAGGAAGTGGCCACGAAGTTGGCGGCAGTCTGCGTCTGGGGGTTAGAGAACACCTCGTAGACGCTGCCCTGCTCCACGATGCGGCCGCTTTCCATCACGATGACGGAGTCCGCGATGGAACGCACAACCTCCATCTCGTGGGTGATGACCACGATGGTGATGCCGAGTTCCCGGTTGACCTTGCGCAGCAGTTCCAGCACGTCGCGGGTGGTGGAAGGGTCGAGCGCGCTGGTGGCCTCGTCGGCCAGCAGCAGGCTGGGGTTGGTGGCCAGCGCGCGGGCGATGCCGACGCGCTGCTTCTGGCCACCGGACAGCTGCTCTGGGTAGGCCTTGCCCTTATCGGACAAGCCGACGAACTCCAGCAACTCCTTCACACGCTCTTCCCGCTGCTGCTTGGGCATGCCTTGCAGGCGCAGTGGGTAGGCGACGTTGCCCGCCACATTCCGGGAGGAAAACAGGTTGAACTGCTGGAAGATCATGCCGATGTCGGAGCGCAGTTTGCGCATCTGCGATTCCGGCAGCGGAACGATGTCCTGGCCATCCAGCAGGATCTGCCCGCTGGTGGGGCGATCCAGGCCGTTGATCTGGCGGACGAGGGTGGACTTGCCGGCTCCGGAGTAGCCGATGATGCCGACGATGGAGCCTGCCGGGATGTGGGTGTTGATGTCCTGGAGGGCGTGAATTTCCTTCCTGCCCTGCTTGAACACCTTCTTCACATCGCGGAAGACAATCTCCGTGCCGGTGTTGTCTGTGCTGCGAGTGCCGGTGGTGCCGGCACTGGGCTGATCGACGCTGGTTTGTGCGTCTGAAGCCATAGGGGAACCTCTTTTAAGAGTTGGGTTTTTCGAAAATTGGGGTGAGGGCTACTTTTTGACCTTGCCCTCGGTGTCCTTCAGGATCTTAGCGAGCTCGTCCGGGCCCATCTTGACCTCGACGGAGGTGCCCTTGGACTGCTCGTTCAGCGCGTCCTGAACTTCCTTGGAGTGCCAGATGTCAACAAGCTTCTTCAGATCCTTGTCGTCCTTCTTCTCCTCGGTGGTGACGAAGGCGTTGATGAACGGCTTTGCGGCCTCTGCCTTCGGGTCATCCTGGACGATGGCGGACTTCGGGTCGATGTTGCCGCGCTCCAGGAAGGAGTTGTTGATGACGGCCGGGGTGCCGTCCTTGTAAGCGGTCACGGTCTGTGCGGCGTCCACCGGGGTGACCTTGACCTTGGACTTGCCCTCATCGATGTCGGCCGGGGTGGGGGACAGGATCTTGTCGTCCTTCAGCTTCACCAGGCCAGCGGATGCCAGGACGTGCAGGGCGCGGCCCTGGTTTGTCGGGTCGTTCGGGATGGCGACCTCGCCGGCTTCCTCGATGTCCTTGACCTCGCTGTGGTCCTGGTAGTACACGCCCAGCGGGATGATCTCGGTCGCGCCGATCGGCACCAGCTTGGAATCGTTGTTGACGTTGTAGTCAGCGAGGAACATCAGGTGCTGGAAGTTGTTGACGTCGATCTCGCCTTCCTGCAGCGCGCGGTTGGGCAGGCTGTAGTCACCGAAGGGAACCAGCTCGACGTTCAGGCCTTCCTTCTTGGCCTGTTCTTCAAAGACCTGCCACTGCTTCTGACCCTGGTCGGTGGTGCCGATCTTGATGGTGTCGTCGTCACCGCCACATGCGGAGAGGCCGAAGACCATAACTGCCGCAGCTACACCAGCTGCTACTTTACGGCGAAGGGACATGGGATCCTCCTGGGTTGTCTAGTGCCCGACGCTTCGTTGATTGCCCGGGCTGAACTGTGCGTTTAAGGTAGCAGTCTAAACCAAAATGAACAACTTAGTCTAGTTTTGATCCAAACCAGCCCCAGAGCTTTTTCGGGTTGGCGGATAATAGAATATATGTTCTATACTTGCGCTGTGTCTGAAGAACCCCGCGACCCTGCCATTTCGCGTCGCACGCTGCGCCGATCGCAACCTAGGAGCTTCTCCCCGGGCACACCGCTGAGCTGGAAGCAGCTCGAAGGCGTGCTGTCTGGTGTGGGGCCGGGCTTGCGCAACCTCCGCGCAATCGGGGTGGCAGAAGGCGATCGGAAGACTGGAATTGAGGTAGCTGAAACCGAAGGGGCGTCCCAAAGAAAAACAGCGACACCCTTCGCTGAGCTCCACGCCTGCAGCGCCTACAACTTCCTGCGTGGTGCGAGCCAGCCCGAAGAGATGGTTGCGGCGGCGCGCGACCTGGGCTTGAGTGCCCTCGCGTGTGTGGATCGCGACGGTTTCTACGGGGCGGCGCGCTGTGCCACGGCGGTGGCCGAGAGCGCTGGCACTGAGGGCGCTGGCACGGCGGGCACTGGCACGGATTTGGCGACGGTCTTCGGCGCGGAATTGAGCCTCGACGTGCCGCTCACGGTGCTGTGTAAAGGGCGCGAAGGCTATGCGCGCCTGAGCCGTCTTATTGCGGACGCCCGCATGGCCGACCCGGACAAAGATTCCGTCCGGTACCCCGATCTGCCCCAGCTGGCGCAGGCCGCGGACGGCCACTGGCTGGTGCTGCTCGATTGGCGGTGGATGGGCGCGGCTAGTCCGGAGGAAACAGCTCCGGCTGAGCGCCTGGTGGAGCTTTTCGGGCCGACCAACGTCGTGGTCGAGCTACAACACACGATGAACCCCGCGGATGCCGACCGCAACGAGCGCCTCCATGCCCTGGCGGTGCGCCACGGCCTACGCGAGATCGTCAGTAGTGCCCCGACGTGCGCGACCCCGAAGCATTCCCGGTTGGCTGGGGCGAAGGCGGCGCTGCGCGAACGGCGGGACGTCGCCACCGCGGAGCCGACCACCCACCCCGTCGGCGGATCGTGGCTGCGCTCGGGGGAAGAGATGCTGCAGCTCGCGGGCGATTGCGAGTGGTTGGCGCGGGCCGTGGAGACCTCCGTGCAGGTCGCCAACGAATGCGCCTTCACCCTGGACCTCGTTGCGCCGAACCTGCCGCACTTCCCCGTGCCGCCGGGGTATACGGAGATGTCCTGGCTGCGTGCGATCACCGAACGCGGTGGCACGGAACGCTACGGCCAGCGGGGATCCTCTGCCGCCGCCAACCAAGCGTGGGCCACCATCGACCGCGAGCTGAAAACGATCGAGCAGCTGGGCTTCCCGGGCTACTTCCTGATCGTCCACGACATCGTTGCCTTCTGCCACGAGAACAACATCTTCTGCCAGGGGCGAGGATCCGCGGCCAATTCCGCGGTCTGCTTTGCGCTGGGGATCACGACGGTGGACGCTGTGGCGTCCGGCCTGCTTTTCGAGCGTTTCCTCTCCCCGGAACGCGACGGACCACCCGACATCGACCTCGACATCGAATCGGGGCGGCGCGAGGAGGCGATTCAGTACGTGTACTCCCGCTACGGCCGCGACAATGCCGCGCAGGTGGCGAACGTGATTACCTACCGCCGCCGAGGCGCGACCCGCGATGCCGGCCGCGCGCTTGGCTACGCGCCGGGGCAAATCGATGCCTGGACCCGCCACCCGGAACAGACCCCCGACATTGTGCAGGACCTGGCCGAGCAGATGCTGGATCACCCCCGCCACCTGGGCATTCACTCCGGCGGCATGGTGATCTGTGACCGCCCGATCGCACAGGTCGTGCCGACGGAATGGGCGCGGATGGAAGGCCGCTCGGTGGTGCAGTGGGATAAGGACGACTGCGCGGCCGTGGGGCTGGTGAAGTTCGACCTGCTAGGGCTCGGCATGCTGGAAGCGTTGCACCATGCGGTGGACCAGGTGCGCGCCCACCGGGGCCGGGAGGTCGAACTGTGGCGGCTGGACCCCACAGAGCCGGAGGTTTACGCCATGCTGTCCCGCGCCGACGCGGTGGGGGTGTTTCAGGTCGAATCCCGCGCGCAGATGTCCACCCTGCCGCGACTGAAACCGCGCACCTTCTACGACCTGGTGGTGGAGGTCGCGCTGATCCGCCCCGGCCCTATCCAGGGTGGCTCCGTGCACCCGTACATTCGCCGCCGCAATGGTCTGGAGCCCGTGACCTTCGACCACCCGTGCCTGGAGCCCGCGCTGACGAAAACTCTGGGCATTCCGCTGTTCCAGGAGCAGCTGATGCAGATGGCCGTGGACGCCGCGGGCTTTACCGGCGCCGAAGCTGATACTTTGCGCCGGGCGATGGGGTCGAAGCGTTCCCCGCAGAAGATGGAGCGGTTAAAAAAGCGCTTCTACCAGGGGCTGGAATCCAAAAACGGGATCCGGGGCGCGGTGGCTGATCGGTTGTGGGACAAGATCGTGGCCTTCGCCAGCTACGGCTTCCCGGAATCACACTCGCAGTCTTTCGCCTCTCTGGTCTACTACTCCGCGTGGTTCAAGTACCACTATCCGGCGGAGTTCTGCGTGGCCCTGCTGCGTGCCCAGCCGATGGGGTTCTACTCGCCGCAGTCCCTGCTGGCGGACGCTCGCCGTCACGGTGTGCAGATCCTCCCCGTGGACGTGAACGCGTCGGGCGTGCAGGTTGATGCGGTTGTTTCTTTAATGACGCCCCTACGGAACAACCGGCCCACGGGAGTTCACGGGCTGGGGCGTGGCACGGCCGAACCGGTGGGAAAGATCCGGCTGGGGCTCAGTGGTGCGGGCGGAGTGAAGGGGATCTCCGCCGAGGTGGCGGAGCGCATCGTGGAGGCGCGCGAACGGATCGGCCGCTTCACCAGCGTGGAAGAACTATCCCGCGAAGCCGGGCTGAGCGTTGCACAGGTGGAGAAGCTGGCGCGGGCGGGGGCGTTGGGGAGCCTCGGGCTATCACGTCGCCAAGCCGTGTGGGCGGCCGGGGTGGCAGCGACCGAACAGTCGGGAATGCTTCCGGGGACGTCGGCTGTGCATGCGCCGGCGTTGCCTGGGATGAGTGCTTTCGAGATGGTGGCGTCCGAACTAGCGACAACGGGCGTGACGACGGCCGAACATCCGGTGCAGCTGCTGCGCGAATACCTGGATCAGTGGCACCGACGTGCGGGCGGCCCGGGCGGCGCAGGCGGTGCAGCGGTGATGACGGCCGACAGTTTGCTGCACGTTCCCGACGGCACCCGCGTGCGCGTGGCGGGAGTGGTGACGCACAGGCAGCGCCCAGCTACCGCAGGCGGAGTGGTGTTTTTCGGCTTAGAGGACGAGACTGGGTTGGCGAATGTCGTCGTCTCGCAGGGGCTGTGGGCGCGGCAGCGGGCGGTAGCGTTGAACGCAAAGATCCTGGTTGTGAGGGGAATCGTGCACAACGCGGAAGGTGCAGCCACCGTGACGGCGGACCTTTTGGAGCAGGTGGAGACACAACTGCGGCCGGCCGGCGAGATCGCGGGAGCACACGCAGGTTCGCGCGACTTCCGCTGACCAGTGGTGATCACAAACACGGGGTGGGGTGATTGACACAGCGGAACGTGCAAAGAACAATCGTGCACGTGAACCGCAACCCTTTCGACCCCGAGAACCCCAATGCGCAGCGACGCGCGCGCGAAAACTCGGCTCGAAAGGCACGCCACAGTATCGCGGATTCCACGCAGGTGAACAGCGAGGATTCCTGGCGGGGGAGGCGGCGCCGCCACGAAGCACGGCCCGCAGCGCGGCATCGCAGAGAGGACCACGGCGGTAGCTGGAAGGGCGCGCACCCCAGCGTGTCGGGCGAGAATCGTCGCGAGCCTGAAGGGATTTCCCGCAGCCGCCCCACTGGACAGCATTTCCGCCGCCGTCGAATTGCAGCGGCGATGTTCGTCGCATTCCTGCTGGCCTGCGCGGCGGGAGTGGGTGCGGCGGTGCAGAAACTGAGTAGCTCGCGGCACGAGGATCCCCAGGCACACAACACGGTGAACGAACCTGCGGACTATGCGCCGACGGAAGCGGTGGCTATCCCACCGGCCACGCCGGACGTGCAGCTCACCCCTGCCGTGGCGCGCATTCCCCAGAAGCTCCGCCCGATCCATGACGAGCTGAAGCCCGGGCAGAACAGGGAACTGCAGCTTAAGTCCAGCGATCGCGAGCGCAAGTACATCATCAACGTTCCGAGGGGCGCGTTGCCTTATTCCAAGAAGGGCAATCCGACTGCGCACCCGGATGCGAAAACCAAGCCCCTGCCGCTGATCTTCGCCTTCCACGGCTACCGCGAGCAGGCGGATCAGATGGCGCGGTACACGGGTTTGGCGGATAAGGAGGCGATCGTGGTGTACCCGCAGGGCGTGGACAACGCCTGGGAGGGTGCCCCATACGCGAAGGTGAAGCGGGGTGAGGATGTGCGCTTTGTCCGCGACATACTGGATGCCGTGTCCTCTACCTACCAAGTCGACGCGAACCGGATCTACGCCACCGGCATGTCCAATGGCGGAGGGTTCGTGGGCAAGTTGGCCTGCGAACTGCCGGAGGAGTTCGCCGCTTTCGCCGCAGTCTCGGCGGCCTATTACTCGGGTACTTGGCGCGCGTGCGCAGAGAAGGGCTCGGATCCGAAGCGGCCGGAAACCGTCCACTTCAAGCGTGGTCAGACAAGCCCCTACCTGGATATTCACGGTCGTAAGGACCAAACGATCCACTACGATGGCGGCCCGCGCTATGGGGACGAATACCTAGGGGCCTACGAGTTCACACAGCAATATGCGGCACGTTCGCACTGCGTGGGCGCCCCGGTCACCACGCGAGTGACCGACGCGATCCAGCGCGTGCAATGGCCAAACTGCGGCCACGGAATGGAAGTCACCCACCTGGCCATCGGCGATGCCGGGCACACGTGGATGGGCGAACGGACGGGCGAGGCCGGCAAGGCTGCGGCCGACCCTTCCCGCGAAAGCAAGTCGAAGGCAGTGACCGCGACTGGTGAGGTCGCCGCGTTCTTCGAGGTACACCGTCGCAGCTAGCTGCGGCTTGCCCGCTGCTTTAGGTGGACAGGTCGACGTCGTCGTAAGCGATGGTGGGATCCGTGAGCCAGGCGAGGGCACGGTGGCGTTCGACCAGGATGGAATGATCCTGCGGCTGTAGCTGCGCGGAACCGGTCTGCCCAACACCTGCCTGACCCGAGGCCTCCAGCTGCTGTTCGACCGATACCCAGCGCAGCGAATAGATGTATTCGAAAGCCTCGCAGATCTCCGACAGGCTGCGCATAGGCAGTGCGGCAGCATCCTGGTTTTCGCGGTCGATGCTGCGCAGAGCGCTACGCAGGGCAGCCAGATCGACGGGGGTGAAGCTGAAGACATCGATATCCATCAGGCCGAGTGCCCAGGCCAGGAACTCTGACGCGGTGTAAGCCCAGGCCAGCTGATAGGCATCTTCCTGCAGATCCTGGCTGTAGGTCGGGGCACCGGTCGCCTCACCGGTCGCCTCACCGGACGCTTCGCCGGGCACTGCGCCGGGCACTTCACCGGGCATTTCACCGGCAGATTCTTGCGCAGCCTCCACCCGCTCGAGGAATGCCTGTTCCACCTTGGTCAGATTGCCGAAGGTGCGCTGGGCTCCTGCCCGCAGTGCAGCGAAATTCACAGCCTCGCCGCGCAGCACGCTGGCAGCGGCGGTCGCTACGACGGAAAGCGCAACGGCTCGGTTGAATACTTCCTCGGCGGGGCGAAGCAGAATCTCGGCCTCGGAACGCACCGGCGGCAGCGTCGGGGCTACCTGGTAACCCTGGCGCCATAGTGCCCCGCGCACCCGCCGCATCCGATCCTCGGAGCCGGGGTGCCGGGGCACGGAGTTAGCCTGCGCCCCGTTCGCCGGGGAGCTGCCGACCAGTGCGGGATCCAGCAGATCTGCACCGCTGGCGTTGCGCACGGTTCCGTCGGCCAGGAAGAACACGGCGTTGGCTTCACGTGCCCAGTCGGCGAACTCGCCCAGGTGGGAAAAGTCGAAGTCATCTTCGCGCTCAAACACGTAGTGGCGGCGTACGCTCCGGATGTGTTGCACTACGGCGAGCACGTAGGAGTTGAAATTGCCGAAGCGTTCCTCCCCCTGCTCGGCCGCGTATCCCGCGAAGCCCGCGAGGTGTTCCAGCAGTTCCAGGGTTTGCTTGTCATCTTCCTCACCAGCGCCGTTGGCTGCAGTCTTCAGGTAAGGCTGCGCGGGCGAATCGAAGCACAATTCGCGGGACGCAATGGCTGGCGCCCCAGCCCCCTGGAAGGGCACGTCTGCTCGGACGGTGGAATAAGCGTTCACATAGATGCTCATGCCTCAATAGCATAGAGTTTCTTTGCCCCACCTGCTGGGACAAGTCGCACATGCGCTTCGCTAGAATACTAGAGTCATGCGCCATACGACTGCCCCTTCGCTCGCGCCCAACGGCACTGCTATTGCCTATATTGTCCGCGACGGTGGCTATCCTTATGCCGTCCAAGCGGAGCTCACCGAGGACGGCGTGGGCAGGGAAAGACCAGTGCAGCTGCCCATCGAAGGCCCGGTCACGCGCGTTTTACACTCCCCGGATGCGCAGTGGATCGCCTGCGAGGTTTCCCCCAAGGGCTCGGAGAAACTCGAGACCTTTACGGTATCTACGGACCCTGGGGTGCAGGGGGCGTCACCACTAAGAAACACTTTCGATGCCCGCACGCGCCTGGTGGAGTGGGATCGCGACAAGCTGGCGATGGATGCCGTGGCGGCCGACGGCATGACGGAAGCGCGTCTGGTCGACCCGAATACGTCGCGCTACCAGGTGATGGATCGCCGCATCGATGCGCTGCTGGTCGCCGCGGAGGCCGGGTACAGCCTGATGCGCGTCGGCCCGCGCGGCAACCGCGAGCTGCTGCTGGTCACCCCGCAGGGCCGCTGGATGCCGCTGCTGCCGCCAGAGCCCGGCGCCACGACGGAGGATGGGCGGATCCTGCCGATCACGGACAGTCGCTTGGTGATCCTGGTGGTCACCGACCACAGTGCGGATCGCCGTCGCCTGTTGCGCCTGGTGGTGGACATAAACGGCGAGCGCCCGGTGTGCGTCGAGCGCGAGGAAATGATCAGCAACCCCGAGGCCGACGTCGACGAGTTCGCCATTAGCGAGGACCTGTCGACCGCCGCGGTGCTGTGGAACCAGGCGGGCATTTCCAACCTGGAACTGCTGAGCCTCGGCGAGGACCAGCGCGTGCAGGTCCGCCGCACCATCGAGCTGCCGGGCATGGTGGCCGCGGGACTTTCCATCACGGACGACGGTCAGCTGCTGGCTTTGACGGTCGAAGGGCCGAACCTGCCGCCGACGGTGGAGGTGCTGCGCCTGGAATCGGGGCGCGTGGAACCACTAGACCCGGACCGCACCGACCGCCTGGACGAACGCGCCCGCCAGGGAGACGTCCCCGAACTGGTGTATTACACCGCCCGCGACGGCCTGGAGCTTTCCGGTTGGCTGTATCTGCCGGAGAACCCCGCGCCGGGCCGCCCCGTGTACGTGCACCTGCACGGAGGCCCCGAAGGCCAGTCCCGCCCCGCCAACCACGACGTGCTTGCCGACATCGTTGCCGCTGGTTACACCGTGTTTACCCCTAACATTCGCGGTAGCAAGGGCAACGGTCGCGCGTTCATCCACGCCGACGATCGTTACGGTCGCTTCGCCGCGATCGACGATGTGGCGGATACTGTTTCTTTTCTTTGTGACGCCGACCTGTGCACCCCCGGGCGCGTATTCCTCGGAGGTCGCAGTTACGGCGGGTTCCTAGCTGTGCTGGCGGCGGCCCGCTACCCCGACATGTTCCTGGGCGTAGTGGATGCGTGCGGCATGACGAGCTTCGAGACGTACTACGAGTCGACGGAGCCGTGGTTGGCCAGTGCTGCCTCCCCCAAGTACGGCTACCCGATGCACGACGCAGAGCTGCTGTGGGAAATCTCCCCGCTGTACAAAGCGGAGCAGATCACCACTCCGGTGCTGTTTATCCACGGGGCGAACGATTCCAACGTGCCGCTGCAGGAATCCAAGCAGCTTTACGACGCGCTGGTGGAGCTGGGGCGCACCCCGGAATTCCTAGAAGTGCCGGGGGAGGGTCACCAGTTTGTGAAGCCGAAGTCGCGGCAGCTGATCGGCGAGCGGGTCCTGGAGTTCTTCGCGACGTTGAGTTAGCGCAGACAGAGGCGTAGGCAGGGGGCGCAGACAGAGGCGCTGGCAGGGGCGCTGGGACGGCAAAGGTTGGAGAAGCGTCCTATCGTGGAAGTTGTTAGATCCCTTTTATGGCGACCTACAAAACACACGCTAAGGAATCCGAGCGAAGAGACTCTGTGAGGAGAGCGACTTTCAATGGCACATCAAAAGCGCCAAATCCCTAATCCTGTTGAAATTTTCGATCTGCTGAAGTTTAAGAAGCCCACCCTGGATTTCAAGGCTCGCCGATTGAGCGACGCACAGACGATCTGGGATCTGCGGGCCATTGCCAAGCGCCGCACCCCGGCGGCCGCCTTCGACTACACCGACGGCGCAGCTGACAACGAGATTTCGATGAACCGTGCGCGTCAGGCGTTCCGCGACGTGGAATTCCACCCGTCGATCCTGAACGATGTGTCGAACGTCGATACCACCACGGAGATTTTCGGTGGCACGTCCTCCCTGCCCTTCGGTATTGCGCCGACCGGCTTTACCCGACTGATGCAGACCGAGGGCGAACTCGCGGGCGCGAGCGCCGCGGGGTCCGCGGGCATTCCGTTCTGCCTGTCCACCCTAGGTACCACCAGCATTGAGGACGTGCAGAAGGCCAACCCGAACGGCCGCAACTGGTTCCAGCTGTACGTGATGAAGGAGCGCGAAATCTCCTACGGCCTGGTGGAGCGCGCAGCTAAGGCTGGCTTCGACACTCTGTTGTTCACCGTGGATACCCCGGTGGCAGGTAACCGTCTGCGCGATGCCCGTAACGGCTTCTCCATCCCGCCGGAGATCTCCCTGGGTACCGTCATCAACGCCATCCCGCGCCCCTGGTGGTGGTGGGACTTCCTGACCACCCCACCGCTGGAGTTCGCCTCCCTGACTAGCACTGGCGGCACCGTCGGCGAGCTGCTGGATTCTGCCATGGATCCCTCCATCAAGTTCGAGGACCTGAAGACCATCCGCGAGATGTGGCCGGGCAAGCTGGTCGTCAAGGGTGTGCAGAACCTGCCGGATTCCAAGAAGCTGGCTGACCTGGGCGTGGACGGAATCATCCTGTCCAACCACGGTGGTCGCCAGCTGGATCGCGCTCCGGTGCCTTTCCAGCTGCTTCCCGAGGTTGCCCGCGAAGTCGGCAAGGACCTCGACGTGGCCATGGATACCGGCATCATGAATGGCGCCGACATCGTCGCCGCGATTGCCAAGGGTGCGAAGTTCACCCTCATCGGCCGCGCTTACCTGTACGGCCTGATGGCCGGTGGCGAGGCCGGCGTGGCTCGCGCCATCGAGATTCTGGCCAGCGAGGTGCGCCGCACCATGCGCCTGCTGCAGGTTTCCTCCCTGGACGAGCTCACCCCCGAGCACGTCACCCAGCTGAACACCCTGAACATCAACCGGGTGAATGGCGTGCCCGATGAGGAACAGAGCCTGTTCAACTAGGCCTGTTCAGCTAGTCGCTGAACTTCATGCCCGCGTCGCTGAGTCGACGCACGTAGGGCATGCCCAGACCGGTGGCCGGAGTAAGCACTCCGCCGCCGGTTTTTCCTTGGTATGGGGAGCCCGTCGGCAGTTCGGCGTCACAAAGAACAAGAGTGAGCGCCGCTTCGCTAAGCATCAACGACGTTCCCTTGTACCCCGGGTCAGCGGCCAGGCTGATGGTGTTGGTGTAGGTGGCGCCGGAGGGGCTCACGCCGATGTGCGTGGTGTGGAAGAAGCCTGCGTTGCGCTCGGCTTCGCTGGGGCCCTCGCCGGGCTCCGGAACCCAGCGGGAGAGGAACTTGCGCAGCTTGTCTTGGCTCAGCGCTGCCACCGCCGTGCCCAGCACTGCACCCATCGTGAAGGCCCGCATGCGTCCCTTGAACCCCTTGCCGGTGTACAGGTATTCGCTGTAGCGCAGCTTGTCGCCGAATTTGTGACCCAGCAGCGCGTGGGAGCGGCGCACAACGCGCGTGTTCGAGCCTGCCATGATGAAAGGCCCTGCCCAGACGTCGTCTTTCGTGCCGCCGATGTCGCTGTCGCGCACTACGCCAAAGTCCGGCTGTTTGCCCAGGTCGGGCTCGTTGTCGCGGTCAGGGGAGAGGGTGTATGGGGCGGCCAGTAGCCGCTTCTTCTCTGGCGCTCCCTTGATGGCGGCGAACTGTTCGCGCATCGAGTCGATGGTGCCGCCCGACAGTCCGCCTTTCATCTTCACGATCATTGTGGCGGTCTCTAGGGTGTCTTTATTTTCGGACGCCCTCTGTCCCAGCAGCAGCATTCCCAGGTCACTTGGCACGGAATCGAAGCCGCACGCGTGAATGATGCGCGCCCCGCTGGCGGTGGCGATGTCGTGGTAGGAGTCCGCGGATTCGCGCATGAAGAGGGGCTCTCCGGCTAGGTCGACGTAATGCGTGCCGTGGGTGGCGCATTCGCGGACCAGGGGGAACCCATAGCGGTAATAGGGGCCGACGGTGGAGATAACCACACGGGTATCGCGAGCCAGCTTCTCCAGGGAACGGTTATCGCTGGAATCGGCGATGATTAGAGGGAAGTCCGCCGCCCGTGGGTGGCTGGCGGTCAGCTTCTCGCGCAAAGCCTCCAACTTGGCCTGATTGCGGCCGGCCAGGGCGATGCGTACGTCGGCGGGGGCGTGCGCAGCCAGGTATTCGGCGGTGAGGGTGCCGACGAACCCGGTGGCGCCCAGCAGGGTGATATCAAAGCTGCGAGAGGGGGAGTTGTTCATGGCTACATTTGTACCGGTTAGATTGGGTTAATGACGTCTGAAAACCAGTATTCGGGTGCGGCTGCGGAATCTGCCCCTTTCCAGCAGCCTTTGAATCCACCGTTGCACGTGGTGTTTGACCGGCCGGAGATTCCGCCGAACACCGGTAACGCGATCCGCATGTGTGCGGGGACGGGGGCTTCGTTGCACCTGGCGGGGCCGCTGGCTTTTAAGTTCGACGACAAGCATGTGCGCCGGGCTGGGTTGGATTATCACGAGCTGGCGGACGTGCATGTGCACGAGGGGATCGATGCGGCGCTGGCTCACGTGACTGATCCGGCACGCGGCTCGGGGCGGGTATTCGCCTTTACCGCACAGACGGGTACGTGGTTCACGGAGGTGGACTACCGGCCGGGCGACGTGCTGCTCTTCGGTCCGGAGCCGACGGGCCTGGCCGAAGAGGTGTTGGCCGATCCGCGGGTGACGGCGAAGGTGCGCATCCCGATGCTGCCAGGGCGGCGATCCATGAACTTATCGAATGCGGCGGCGGTGGCGGCCCACGAAGCGTGGCGCCAGCTGGGCTTCGCTGGCGGGGTTTAGAGCGGTGCCGGAAGGGCGCCAGTGCTGTCCGGTGAATTCGATGTGAAGGTTCGAGTAAGAGTAGTTTAAGTCAGCTATCTATACGTTGAGCAGCACCTGCGAGGCTAATATACTTATCCACATTGGGTGCGAGCTTGAAGGCTTAACTTTCATCTCGCTAAGAAGGAATGGGTATCCGTTTTTTAGGCAAGGCTCAACAGCTGAGGTCGAAGAACGGATCTAAGGCTGGAAAAGGGTAATGGCTCGCGTATTAACCGGTGAAAACCTTAAGTTGGCCGAAGATCGCCACGGGGCGGCGCTTAGACGGGCATGCATCTCTCTTCTAACCGTTGCTGCCCTGCTGGGTGCACTCGTGACCATCGCGGGAGCCATTGGAGGAATAAATGTTCCTCCGGCGCAGGCGCAGACTCCAACGGGAAACTGTAAAGAAGAGAAACTGCTGGATACGCAGCTCTACACACCTCTTTCGGATGCGAGGAATGACGAAGATCTAAAGCAAGTTGCAGCTACCGACAAGAGCAACGCCAAGAGGTTCCGCATTAACATCAAGAGTGGTACGCGGGGTGTGGATCTGCCGCTGACCCGGGTAGAAATTAGCGCTACAAGGTCCTTAAATGGGGATCTAGGTGGGTTCTTTGTTACTAAGAAGGAGACCAGCAACGGGGTTGAATACAACTCGTCTACCACGCCACCGCCCGGAGGCGGTCGGGTCGGTACCAACGGTAAGGCTGTGCAAACCACCGGTATTACGGTGCAAGGTCGTAGTAGCGCAGGGAAGGTAAATTCCGTCTCTTTTGACCTTAAAGGTACAGGGACGGGATTCAATACTTGGCCAGGAAATATCCTACAGGTGTTGACGAACGCGCCGACGACAAACGGTAACGATTACTCGGTCAAGGTTTATGGCATTGTGTCCGTGCCGTGTAAGTGTGAGGAGGCGACAACCCGTAAACCTCCCCGAGAGCTCACCCAAGACGAACTCAATAAGGGCACGGCTGTTTACGTGTCGGCCACGCCGAATGGTGGTCAGGCGGGAAACACGAGCACACAGCTCAACCTGCAGATCGAGGGTAGCAGTACTTTTACCCCCATCGGCAAGCCCTCCAACTGGGTGTACAACGCGTTGTCCTACAACACGAAGGATCACTGGATCTACGCCATAAGCCAGGCGAACCACAATTCGAGCCTCCAGGAATGCCACCCCGCAGGTCATCTTCTGCAGATCGATCCGACCACGGGTGAGGTGTACGACCTCGGGCTGGTCAAGAATGCTCAGGGGGCGACCCTTTTCCACAAGGCGACCAGCGGAAGGCCAAACGACCTGGATCTAATCAACACCGGCACCTTTGACCTACGTGGATCGAACGAAGTGATGTGGGTGGGCAACACCGCAACATCCGGTACCCGACAGCTGTATAAGATTCCCCTGCCAGCGGTAGATGCGAAGGATCCACGTGGCGAGATTGCCCGCGATCGATACAACGTACCTTTCCAAGCTGGAGCAGAGGATCATGTTGTTCTCCCCAATGCCCCACAGTACCTCTGGGGTCTGGTGAGTCCCGCCCGCATGCAGCAAGACGGGGCGAACCCAAGGACAGCCGTCATGTTTGAGCGCATCAACATGGATACGGGCGAACGGAAAACGTGGACTATCCCGGCGGATCAGCTTAAAGACCCGTCCGGTAATACAGCGATTGCGGATAAAGTCTGGGGTAAAGCCTGGCTATACGGCAACGGCAACCTCGGCCTCGGTACCGGTGGCAGTACTGCCGACCAGGTGGGTATGCAGATCAGAGTGTTCGACCCATCCGGAGAAAGTCCACACTTCCAGCTGGTCTCTCGGCTGTCGGACCTTCCTGCTTCCTACAACACCGATGCAACGAGTAACCCCGGAGTGCAGATCCCTTCGGACCTTAAGGCAAGGAAAACTACTTTGGAGCCGGGAGACCCCCGCCTGGAACCCGGCTTGCCCAGGGACAAGAAGTATTGGGCGCTGGAGGTTGAGAACATCGGAAAGGGTGCTTCGTCAGGTTTCACCTTGTACGACATTCTGCCGGCAACCTACGAAGACCTCGTGGCATACGACCAGATTGTTTACGAGGGGTACGACGGTGGGAATGTCCACACTCAACCTGCCACCAAGAATCCCGAAACGGGTGAGATGACAAAAGCCTACTTCTTCGGCCCCATACCTGCCGGAGGTAAGGCGACCGTCATTATTGGCGCGACGTTGAAGTCCGGTGCGGAATGTCGTCCGAACACGGCGCATGTGATTAACCATGACAAAGACGAAGATCCGACGAACGCTATTGCCTACGATTCCTGTCCCGGTGCATTGAGCAAGACTGCCATCGACACCAACGGTGACGGAAAGGTTGGCTTCGACGACATCACTTCCATTACGGATGGCCAAGGCAACGTTACGTACACTGCCGCCTATGACGTGACGGTTAAGAGCTTTGATGACCTTAACGAATACGTTTACCCGGTGCCCACCGATACCCCGAAACTGCCCAAGGGGGCGAAGCTCACCGGTGCGGAGGTGTACTTCACTGATGAATACACGTCCAAGGACGAGCAACCAGGAAGCACGCCTTCGTGCGTGGTAGAGCCCGACGTGCTGCAAACGGGAAGCTTCCGGCTAGGCAACTGTGACCGAGTACGTTCCGAGGACTCCCCAGAAATGTGGGAAAAGCGCACCATCGACGCAGTTGGACGGCAGGCTACCAAGAATGGCGACGGCACTCATCGGTACCGAGTCAAACTGAAGTTCACCCTTGATAAGGCAGAATACGATAAAGCTCGAACTGAATCGGCCGGAGGCGGAGAAGGTGGCGTCACACCCGGTGACGGTGCGGGCACACCAGCGTGCAGTGCAGAGCGCGGCGGCTTCGCCAATAGCGTGAAGATGGGCGACCTCGAAGACGAGGGTTGCTATCCCGGACCCGATAAGACCCGCTTCTACCTGTGGAAGGTCGATTCGGACTCCGCAGGAAACGTCACGACTATCCCCGCGCGCGACGGCGATAAATACGGGGCGCAGTTCGCGATCTACGACCAAGACCCCACGGGGCCGGCGGCGAACAAAATTGCCGACCTCAAGGTCACAGAGGATGGAAAGTACCTCTGGACTGAGCTGGACTACGGAACCTACTTCTTGTTGGAGACGAAGTCGCCGGACGGCTATCAACTCTTGCCTACCCCGGTGAAAATCAGCATCAAACGAGATGCCAATGGCAAGACGATCGTGGAGTCGGACCAGCAGAATGCACTGTTTGCCGCGTCTAAGCCAAGTGACCTGCCACAGGACTATCCAGACGGTGCATGGCTGCAGGTGGCCAATGTGCACCAGGGCGTGATGCCAAAGACCGGTGGCGACGGTGTGATGCTGCCCATTCTCGCGGGGCTTCTCATCGCAGCCACAGGAGCCATGGGCATACGCCGACGACTGAACTAACCCTGACGTGCACAACTTCTAAAGAGGAGAACAATGTTTCAACCCAGTACCCCAGGCCGGTGCCGAGATGGACCCGGGTGGGCACGATGACCTGAAGCCAAGAAGCCACATTGCTCACACAAGGATCCGTTACGACGGCGCGCAGTGTTCACCGCAAGTAGCTCGCCACGAGTATTGCCAACCATGTGCCCTCGACCACTCGGATCAACTTCCACTACTCATTCACTTGTAAGAAAGAAGGACTTTCATGTCTAACGCAACTGTCGGCAAGCGCGTAGGCGCGCTGTCCGCTGCATTCGCTATCGCACTGGCTGCCGGCACCGTCGGCGCCGAAGTAGTCTACGAGGCCCCGACCGCACAGGCGCAGGCCGTCAGCACCATCGACAACAACCAGCAACTTTCCCTTACCCTGCACAAGCGCATCGGCGCTGAGGGCGAGCAGGGCGACGGAACCGAGATTACGAACCCTTCTGGTGAACCAGCCAAGGACGTCAAGTACAAGATTGAGCTGGTTCAGCCACTGAACAACAGCGGCGACTGGGAAAAGGCACGCAAGATTACCAATCCTTCCGAAGCTAAGGCCTGGACAGGCGACGGTGCGTACTCCAAGGAAGGCACCACCGGCGAAGATGGCACCCTGAAGTTCGAGGACTTGCCAAAGGGCCTCTACAAGGTCACCGAAACCGAAGTCCCGGATAATTCGGGTCTGGTGCCCGGCGCTCCGTTCCTGGTGTATGTGCCGATGACCAAGTCGGAGGGCAAGGGCTGGATCTATGACGTTCACGCGTACCCGAAGAACTCCAAGGTGACAATCACCAAGGAAGTTGAGGACCAGAACGCACAGGCAGGCCAGGACTACAAGTACACGATCACCACGGGTGTTCCGGCTGTTGCTAAGAATTCCACGCTGAAGAAGTACATCGTCAAGGATGTACTTGATCCGCAGCTGGACGCTGTAAACGCCACTGTCGAGGTGAAGTACGGAGAGTCCGCTGACAAGGCTCAAGCATTGGTGGCAGGCACCGACTACCAGTTGGTAAAGGTCGACCAGGAGATCAGGGTCGAATTCACCGGAACTGGCCGCGACAAGCTGAAGTCCACCGACCTCGTGTTCACCACCATCACGACTAAGACCAATGGCTTCATCGAGCACGTTCCCAACGACGCAACGCTGATCACCAATAACGGCTCTTCCGACCACGACACAGAGAAGACGTCGGATAAGGTTCACACCTACTGGGGCAAGGTCACCATCAACAAGACCGACGGCAACGATGAGAACAAGAAGCTGCAGGGTGCAGAGTTCCAGTTGGTGCAGTGTGAAGACGACGGTAAGGGGGCCTGGAAGCAGAAGGAAGGTACCGATCCTCTGAACGTCCAGGGTAAGAATAAGTGGACCACCAACGAGCGGGGCACTGTCACCATCGAGGGCGTGCACGTTACCGACTTCGCCAACAACCAGGCCGACTCGGAGACCAACTACTGCTTGCAGGAGACCAAGGCACCTGTAGGCTACGCAACCAACGATGCGCTTGAGCACTTCAAGCTGAACAAGGGCGATGTCGATGATAAGGGTGTGCCGGCCAAGGCAATCGAGTACACCGCCAACATCAAGAACTACACCGACGAAAACCACCTGCCGAACACCGGTGGCGCAGGCTTCTGGGCCATCGTTCTGGCTGGTTTGGCAATTATCGGTGGCGGTTTCTACGCAGCTCGCCGAAGCACCCAGCAGTAGGGGCTAGGCAGTTCGAACGGGAAAGCAACGGACATGACAAGCACAATTGGTAGGCATCGAAAGAGCGCACCGCGATCACTCTTTCGTCGCACCTTCCTCCCCATCCTCTTAGTGGTGGTGGGGCTGCTTGTCATGCTTTATCCCGTTTACGCCACGCAGTGGAACAACCACCAGCAACAAAAGATCGCGGAAAAATACGAACAAGACTTGAAGGAAACGGACCCTCAAGCCCTTAGTCGAGCGGTAGAGGAAGCCCGCAGGTACAACACGACGCACAAGGACGGACCGATCCTCGATCCGTGGCTGGCTCGCGTCAGCGAGGATAACCCCGCGTACGAAGAGTATCTCTCCCAGCTATCTGGCCAGAGCGCCATGAGCCAGGTGGTTATCCCGTCCATCGAATCGCGCCTACCCGTTTATCACGGGACCTCCGACGAGGTTCTGCAAAAAGGTCTTGGGCACCTCTACGGTTCCTCCTTACCTGTAGGCGGGAAGGGAACTCACGCGGTTATTACCGGCCATACAGGCCTGTCCAACGCCACGCTGTGGGATAACCTCGTGGATGTGCGGAAGGGCGATGCGGTTTACGTATCCACCTTCGGCGAGAAGATGAAGTACGAGGTGTACGACACAGAGGTTGTCTTGCCGGAAGAGGTTGACAGCCTCAAGACCCGGCCGGAAGAGGACCTACTGACCCTCATCACTTGCACCCCCTACGGCGTGAATACCCACCGGCTCCTGGTGCATGCACACCGCGTTCCAATGGATGAGGACGAAGGCAACGTGTTCGATGATCGCGGCAAGCTGATGCAGTGGTGGATGTGGCTACTGCTCGCCGCCGCAGTGTTGATCATCGCACTGATTACTTGGTGGTTCCTTCGCGAGCGGAAGAAGCAGAAAGCCAGACAATCCGAACAGGTAGTAGTAGGCGAAGAAGAAATGGAAGAGGAATAAGCCGTGAACCTCATGAACACCGCGTCACAGGTACAGTGGGCGCCGGTGCACCGTGCCGGGCTGCGCCGCTCCGTGTTCGGTTTGGGCGCAGTCGTGGCTCTGGTCGGCACTCCGCTCGTTGCCCCCACCCCTGTTGTGCCGCAGGCTAACGCGAAGCAGCACACCATCACAGGCCAGGTCGAAGGCCTGGATGTGAAGTTTATTGATGCTACCCGTCTCGGTACTCTCACGGTGGTGAAAAGCGAACCAAATTGGTGGGACGACCGAGGGGGCAAGAAACCCTTTGGGCCTATCGACAACATTCGCTTCACAGCGCAGCGTGTCCAGGGGATTGACCTCACTACCGAGAAGGGGATGAATCAGGCGAAGCGGCTCTCGGTAGCCGATGCTCGTCGGCAGGGGTTCGATAGAACCTTTGAGGCGTACACAGATAGTTCCGGTAAGGCAGTGTTCACCGGCCTCCCGGTCGGCTTGTACTTGGTCACGGAATACGAGGGCGCGGATCCTACTAAGGAATACCGCCAGTCCAGTCCTTTCCTCATCACGATCCCTATCGGAGAAACCGGCAGCTGGAACTACAACGTGACGGTGAATACGAAGCCGAAGCCGGAGGACAATCCAGGAACGCCGCCAGATAAGCCAGGAACGCCGGAGGACAATCCAGGAACGCCGCCAGATAAGCCAGGAACGCCGCCGGATAAGCCCGGAACGCCGCCGGACAATCCAGGAACGCCTCCGGATAAGCCCGGAACGCCGCCCGATAAGCCAAGCACTCCAGGTACCCCGCCGCCGGAGCACCCGGATACTCCAGCACCGCCAAATAGCCCAGGCGGTGGTCATGAAGGCGGCGAGTCTTCAAGCATCATCGATCGACTGGCGCAAACCGGAGCGCATCTGTGGTGGGTGGCGCTTATCGGAGCCATGCTCGTTGTTGTGGGTGCATTTACCTTGCTTCGCCGCCGACGTGATCTGGCTGAATCACAGGAGAAATAAAGTAACTGTGGGAACATTCCCACCGTGCAGATTCTTCTATAAGTATGGAAGAAAAACCTCATCCCGCCCCGCGGCATAGTCCCAACGTGCGGCGGTTTTTCATGCTCTTGGCCATGTTCGCCCTAATGCCCAGAATCCCCAGCCAAAGCGCCCGCCGTCTGACAGGATCTGTAGCATGACGTACCCTCCCTACGACCCTCCTGCCCCGATGCCCGTCTACGGTTACGCCCCGCCGCAGCAAACTGGTCAAGACTCTCGCTTCATGCCTCTGCTCATCGGCTGGCTTGCTGCCTTCCTTATGCCGATTGTGTATTGCATCCTGCGCTTCGTGTTTTATGGCAAGGACTGGGTGGGGATACTTCTAATCGCCGGCGCGGTCGGCCCGCTCTTCTTCGGCATTCAGTGCCTCCTCAATTTCGTGGCGCTCGCGATCCCGAAGTGGTGCAATGATTCCCTCGCTATCTTCTGGGGTGGCATGCTCGTATGGTGGGGCGGCGGTGCGGCTTTCGCAGTGGTGCCGGGGTGGGAGTTCCGCGAGGAAATCCGGGAGTACGGAGAGAAAGCTTGGCCCACCGGGGGACCTGACGACTGGGATGTAGCGACCACGGAAGATGGGCAGCGCTACATCGAAATCCTCGATACCTGGCTGGATACCGAAACGACTTTGCAGCATACTCTCACAATCCCCGCCCTGGCCGCATTGGCGGGAATCGCCATCGTCATCATTGGAGTGGTCGTGGCCGCCATGAACCCTGTTCGTCCAACCGTCACCCATGCGCCGTACTGGCCCGGGAGGCCCTACTAGTTTCTTGTACTGGTTGCTCTATTAGCCATGACGCCACCTCGAACCCATCCGCCCCGCGTGGAATAATAGGCCGCATGGCAGCAACTAAATTGGATGGAAAACTCTACCGCGACGAAATCTTCGCCGATCTGGAAAAGCGCGTTGCCGCGCTGAAGGAAAAAGGCGTGACCCCCGGCCTGGCCACCGTGCTGGTGGGAGACGACCCGGCCAGCCACTCCTATGTGCGGATGAAGCACAAGGATTGCGAGCAGATCGGCGTGAACTCCATCCGCAGGGACCTTCCGGCGGACGTTACCCAGGAAGAGCTGAACGCCGTCATCGACGAGCTGAACGCGGACGATGCCTGCACCGGCTACATTGTGCAGCTGCCGCTACCGAAGCACCTGGATGAAAACGCGGTTCTGGAGCGGATCGATCCGGACAAGGACGCAGACGGCTTGCACCCCGTGAACCTGGGCAAGCTGGTGCTGAACGAGCCCGCCCCGCTGCCCTGCACCCCTAACGGTGCGATCCACCTGCTCCGCCGCTTCGGGGTGGAACTAAACGGTGCGAAGGTCGTAGTCGTCGGTCGCGGAGTAACCGTCGGCCGCCCGATCGGCCTGATGCTTACCCGCCGCAGCGAGAACTCTACCGTCACCCTGTGTCACACCGGCACTAAGGACCTGGTCGCAGAGACGAAGGCCGCCGACGTGATCGTCGCCGCCGCCGGCGTGCCGCACATGATCACCGCCGACATGGTGAAGCCGGGCGCGGCGATCCTGGACGTGGGAGTTTCCCGCGGCGAGGACGGCAAGCTGAAGGGCGACGTACACCCCGACGTGTGGGACGTCGCCGGCGCTGTTTCTCCGAATCCTGGGGGAGTGGGCCCGCTGACCCGCGCCTTCCTGGTGCGCAACGTCGTCGAGCGCGCGGAGAACCTGCTGCGTGACTAACGGCAAACCAGGGGGTGAGCCCTCGCGAGCTCGCCCCGCCCGCATTGGCGATGCCCGCCAGCGGTTGCTCGATAACCCCCACGACCGGCACAACGCTCCGTCGCGGCTAACCCACCCCATCCAGTGGGCACTGCTGGGATTATTCGGGCTGATGCTGCTGGCGGTGGTGGCGCTGTTGCTGGTGGACAGGTGGCGTCGAGCTAGCGTGATGCTGGGCGGCGCGATGGTCTACCTGGCCGTGCTCCGTCTACTCCTGGATTCCCGGGTGCTGGGCGTGTTGGCGGTGCGGTCGCGCAAGTTCGATACAGCCTTCACCGCCGCCATCGGCTTGGGCATCCTGTGGATCGCCGTCAGTGTCGATCCGCTGACAACCTAAGCCGCGCACGACCAGCGCCAGCCGAGCGCCCTACTGCTCTTCGCCCTCGGCGATGATCTCCGCCTTCGCCAGGAACTTCACCAACACCTGTCCCATCTGGCGCGACTCGATCAGGAACCCGTCGTGGCCGGTCGGCGAGGTAATCTTCGACATCCCGATGAAGTCGCCCAGGTTGCGCGACAGGTGCTCCTGCTGGTGCAGCGGATACAGAATGTCGGTATCCACACCCACCACCATCGTCGGCACCTGGCACGACCCTAAGGCGGCGTTCATACCACCGCGCCCCCGGCCCACGTCGTGCCTGTTTAACGCGTCCGTCAGCACCACATAACTGCCCGCGTCGAACCGCGCGACCAGCTTCTCGGCCTGGCGGTCCAGGTAGCTTTCCACCGCGAAGCGCTGTTGCGGATCCCGGTACGCACCATAGGGGTTCTCACCGCGCTGCGGATCCACACCAAAGCGCTCATCGACCTCCAGCTCGCCGCGGTACGTCAGATGCGCGATGCGGCGCGCCTGGCCCAACCCGTGCGAAGGAACTTCGCCCTTGTCGTAGTAGTCGCCGCCATGCCACGCCGAGTCTGCTTCAATAAAACGGATCTGGCTGGATTGCAGCCCAATCTGCCACGCGGACGCACGCGCGCTCACCGCGATCGGTAGCGCCGCCGAGATCATCTCCGGGTACATGAGTGTCCACTCCAGCACCCGCGCCCCGCCCATCGACGCGCCGATCAAGGCATGGATCTTTGTGACGCCTACACGCTCCAACAACTGCCGTTCCGCCGTAACCATGTCACGGATCGATAGGCCAGGGAATCGAGAGCCCCACGCCTTGCCGTCGGGGTGCGGCGAACTGGGGCCGGTGGACCCCTGGCAGCCACCCAGCACATTGGCGCATAGCACCAGGTAACGGGTGGTATCGATCGGCTTGTTGGGGCCCACCATATCCGCCCACCAGTCGGCGGCGTTTCCATCGCCGGTGAGGGCATGCTCGATCAACACGACCGGCCGTTCCTCCGGGGACAGTCCCGGTTCGGGACCTGCGGAGAACTCCGCGTAGTCCGCGTCGCCCTGCGAAGAGTCGTAGAACGCGAAGAGGCGGAGTTCGGCGTCGAAAATAGTCACACCCGTCTCCGTGACCACGTCGCCGATAGGAACCGTGCGCGACGCGCCAGAAGCGGGGAGGAACTCGGGGTTCATACGTGACTGCCTAGATCGCTCGAATCGCCTAGATAGCCTCGAAGCCGCGCTTGAGATCGTCGATGATGTCGGCGATGTCCTCAATACCCACGGACAGACGGACCGTTGCGTGGGAAACGCCTGCGCGCGCGAGGCCCGCCGCATCGGACTGAGAGTGCGTGGTGGTGGCCGGGTGAACCACCAGGGAGCGCACATCGCCGACATTCGCCAGGTCAGAGTGCAGCTGTAGAGCATCAATGAAGGCCCAGGCTTTCGCCTTTGCATCCTCTGAGTTCGGGTCGTCGACCTTCAGATCGAAGCTTAAGACAGAGCCGGTGTAGTCCAGGCCGAGCTCCTCCTTGACCTTGAACCACGGGGAGTTTGGCAGACCCGCGTAGTTCACGGTGGCGACCTGCGGCTGCTCGGCCAGGAATTCCGCCACGGCCTTCGCGTTCTCGTTGTGCTTGGCGATGCGCAGAGTCAGCGTATCCAGGCCTTGGGCCACAACCCATGCGTTGAAGGCGGAGAGGGTGGCGCCCGTGTCGCGGATGATGCCGGCGCGGAGCTTCATGCCGAATGCTGCCGGGGCCAAGTCCACGTACTTCAGGCCGTGGTAAGCCGGGTCCGGATTGACGAAGCCGGGGAAGACAGGCTGGCCGTCGCGCTCGACGGACCAGTCGAAGGAACCGCCGTCGACGATGATTCCGCCCAGGCCAGAGCCGTTGCCCGTGTAGAACTTGGTCAGGGATGCGACTACGATGTCCGCGCCCAGCTCCAACGGCCGGACAAGGGCCGCGGTGGCTAGGGTGTTATCCACGATCAGCGGCACCTGGTTTTCGTGGGCTACGTTGGCAACGACCGGAATGTTCAGTACGTCTGCCTGCGGGTTTGCGAAAGTTTCCGCGAAGAAGGCCTTGGTGTTCGGGTGGACGGCGGCCTGCCAGGACTCCGGGTCGTCAGGGTTTTCCACGAAGGTCGTTTCGATGCCCAGCTTCGGCAGGGTGTGCTGCAGCAGGGTCTCGGTGCCGCCGTACAGGCGCGGGGAGGCGACGATGTGGTCGCCGGCGTTTGCCAGGATGAGGATTGCGGCGGTCTCGGCGGCCATGCCGGAGGCGAAAGCGACTGCGTGAACGCCGCCTTCCAGGGAGTTTAGGCGATTTTCCAGCGCCTCGACTGTGGGGTTGGTTAGGCGGGAGTAGATGGGGCCCAGGTCTTCCAGGTGGAAGCGCTGCTTGGCGTGCTCTGCGTCGTTGAAAACGTAGCTGGAGGTGAAGTGGATCGGCAGGTTGCGAGCGCCGGTATCGCCGACGGGCTGGCCCGCGTGAATCTGGCGGGTGGCGAAGCCCCACTTCTCGGCGTTGTCGTTGTTGTACTTCGGCATGGGTGTGTTCCTCTGGGGTGTTACTTGGCTTTGTTGTTTGGCTCTGTTGTTTGGCTTTGTTGTTTAACGACGATAGACCCACGCGCGCTAAAAGTAAACCGCTCTGTCTACTTTTTTCTTAGCGACGCCGCAAAGTACCAGCTAAACGCATATATGCGCCCCGTAAATTACCTATACCGCTTGGTCTAGAACTGCGTTTTTTCTGCCTGCTATGTTGCTGCTGAGCTCCGCGGCTCTACTGGGGTGTGGTGCTCTTATGGGGAGCGCCTCTTCTTGGGTGAAGTGTCGGAAAAGTTGCAAAACGTTATTGGTGGCAATATTCATTAGTGTAAATGCGCTGGTCACAGGGCTGTGCGACCGAGCCTCGTTTTTGACCACGAGACGTTTGGCAACTTTTCCGACATTTAAGGCGCTATGGGATGCTGGTGGCGCCCCTGTCGCTCAAGGTTCTGCAAGTTTTCCGACACTTAAAGGCTTGTTTGCTGGTGAAATGTCGCTAGAACGGGAATGCGTTATCGACATCGGTTTGCAAATATGTAAAACCGCTGGTCAAAGAGTTGGCACTGGGATTGCAAATCCTGAAGGCGCGACAGATTCCCGTTCTAACGACATGTGCGGTGGGGGAGGCAGAAATTGTGAGGCGGTCGTGGAGCTAGTGGGGCGGGCGTGGGGCTAGT